>CAXNEV010000094.1:0-9685 GCA_964200925.1 Candidatus Latescibacterota bacterium
GGACAGCAATCAGTCACAGAAAGGAAACACTCAATGGTCAGAGGCGACCGGATTGTCGGACTTGACATAGGTACCACCAAAATCTGCGCCATAGTGGCCGAAGTAGAAGATAATGGACAGCTTAAAATCACGGGTGTTGGCAGCAGTGCATCAGAGGGATTAAAACGCGGGGTTGTTGTCAATGTTGAAAAAACCGTGCAATCCATCCGCACAGCTATCGATGAAGCCCAGAAAATGTCTGGCACACGTATTGATGCTGTATACGCTGGCATTGCGGGAGATCATATCCGAAGCGTCAACACGCGTGCTGTTGTAGCAGTATCAAGCCCGGATAACGAAATCACAGCCAGTGATGAAGAACGGGTTATTGAAGCGGCCAAAGCCGTTTCCATTCCCATGGATCGCGAAATCGTGCACGTTTTGCCACAATCGTTTGTGGTTGACGATCAGCCCGGCATCAAAGATCCCATTGGCATGTCTGGTGTGCGCCTAGAAGTCGATGTTCACATCGTAACAGGTGCTGTTGCTTCTGCGCAAAATATCTGCAAAAGCATTCGCCGAGCAGGTATTGAAGTGGTCGATCTGGTTCTTGAACCCATTGCATCCAGTTACGCCGTGCTCACATCCGATGAAGAAGAAATGGGTGTGGCACTCATCGATGTGGGCGGGGGCACCAGCGATCTGGCAGTTTTTTATGATGGGGCCATTCGCCACACCGCTGTGGTGGGATTGGGCGGCACCAATGTCACACAGGATCTGGCAGTTGGTTTGCGCACGCCCTCAAAACAAGCCGAAGAAATCAAATGCAAATATGGCTGCGCGATGCAATCGCTGGTGGATCCCAGTGAAATGATCGAAGTTCCAGGCATGGCTGGCCGACCTTCTTTTAAAGTGCCTCGCACAGAAATGGCCAAAATTATTGAAGCTCGGATGGAAGAAATATTCAACTTGGTCAACCGCGAAATCCGGCGCACCGATTATGCCGACTTATTGGCCGCCGGTGTGGTGCTCACCGGAGGGGGGGCCATGTTGCAAGGCTGTGCTGATCTGGCCGAAGATGTGTTTGGAATGCCCGTTGCAATAGGCAAACCACGGGGTGTATCAGGACTGATTGATGCCGTAAACGAACCGATTTATGCCACGGGTGTGGGGCTGGTCTTGTTTGGGTTGCACCACTACAATCGGGGTCAAATGCCCTCGGATGATGATTTTTTCCCCTCGGTTTTGGGTCGCATGAAAAGATGGGTCGGTGATTTCTTCTAAACCATATGCGGGTGGTAATTTGTGGCACTGATTCGGACTTTTTGAACCATTAACGTTTTATGTTTACCCGAAACACACAGGAGGCATATCGTGGTAACCTTCTCTATTGTAGATAATGAGAATCAGGCAAAAATACGGGTTGTGGGTGTTGGAGGGTCTGGTGGAAATGCGATCAATCGCATGATTGAATCGGGTTTACAGGGTGTTGAATTTATTGCCATCAACACCGATGAACAAGCCCTGGAACTATCCAAAGCATCCCGACGCATCACCATTGGTCGCAACATCACACGAGGTTTGGGCGCAGGAGCCAGCCCCGAAGTGGGTGCAAAAGCCATTATGGAAGATCGCGATCAGGTCGCCGAAGCCCTGGCCGGATCAGACATGGTTTTTGTTGCCGCCGGGATGGGCGGTGGCACAGGTACAGGTGCAGCGCCTATTGTAGCTGAAATTGCCCGTGAAGCCGGTGCATTAACCGTGGGCATTATCAGCAAACCCTTTAACATGGAAGGGCTGCCGCGCATGCGCAATGCCGATGCAGGTGTTGCCGCATTAAAAGCAGCTGCCGATACAGTCATCGTCATTCCCAACCAGCGTCTGCTGGCCATCAGTTCGGAAGAAACAACCTTGCGTGCCGCATTCCGTTTGGCCGACGATGTGTTATTACAGGCCACTCGCGGCATCTCCGACCTCATCACCATACCCGGCGAAGTCAACCTCGACTTCAACGATGTGCGAACCGTCATGCGCGAAGGCGGCGATGCTTTAATGGGCACGGCCGAAGCCATCGGTGAAAACCGGGCCACGGCTGCTGCCGAAAAAGCCCTGAACAGCCCATTGCTCGACAACATCAATGTGAAAGGTGCCAAAGGTGTCCTTGTCAATATTTCTGCCAGCAGTGATTTAAGGCTCTTTGAAGTTGACAAAGCCGTTACCCTCATTACAGAAGCTGTGGGCCAGGAAGCCAACATCATCTGGGGCACAGTGCTGGACGATTCGATGGAAGATGTTCTGCGCGTTACTGTTATTGCCACTGGATTCAACTCTTCTTCCAAAGAAGCCATCAAAGCGGCACAAACACCTGCACGCATTCCACCCGTCAAAACAGCCCCGCGCACAGTGGGTCCCGATGTCCCTGCATTTATGCGCAAAACCGAAACCGATGAAATTGAAATTGAACCCAAACCGGAACGCAAAGGTGAAGAAGTTTCCCTGGATGATCTGGAATATCCAACCTTCTTACGCCGCCAGATGCAGCGCAAACAGGGATAACCCTTTCCAACAGTAAAACCCAAAAAGGCAGGTGCGAAAGTAATCGCATCTGCCTTTTGTATTTGCATGTTGCAACCCATTGTTTCTGCTTTCTTATTGCCGCATTCTATAATATCATGTGCTCATCATGACGGAATTGATCCTCATTCGCCACGGCGAAACCGAATGGAATGCCACAGGCCGCATTCAGGGTCATCGCCCTGTATCGCTCAATGAACGAGGCCGTCAACAGGCCGAGGCTGTTGCCCATCGCCTCAAAAACGAACCCTTTGACGCTCTATACAGCAGCGACCTGTCGCGCGCATTAGAAACCGCCAACATCATAACCAGCCAAACGCAGCATCCCATTTTCACCGATGCCCGGTTGCGCGAATGGCATCTGGGCATTCTTGCGGGTCTCACTCGCGCAGAGGCCGAAAAACAATACCCCGATGTTTATGCCATCTACAGCGAAGGCCGTGTTCATGAACCGGTCACAGGTGGCGAAAGCATTTTTAACCGCTACACCCGCATCACCACATGCCTTGAAGAACTGGCATCCACACATATCAACAAACGCCTGGTCATCATCACCCACGGCGGGCCACTGGGCGACTGTTATTGCCGGGCCACCAACACCCCGCTAAATGCCCCGCGCAAGGTTGAACTCTACAATGCCGGTTTGAATATCTTCACCATTCACAACACAACCTGGACAATCAAAATCTGGGGCGATATTGAACACCTCAAATCCATTGGCACAATGGGCGATTGGGAAGGGCGAAAATAGCACATCTCATCACATAAAGGAACTTCTCAACATGGCTTCCGTATCCGTAACCTGTTATCTGGAAATTCTCTCTTCATGGTGTTTCTGGGCAGAACCCACCTGGGATGCAATCAAAGAACGCTTCCCTGACCATGTGGCCTTCGACTGGAAAATTACCCTCATGCTCCCACAGGCATTCCCAACCAGTCAAACCCAGTGTGATGCCTATTATCGCCGCAGCGGGTCGGTCATGCAATCTTCCTTTATGCTCAACTCGGCATGGTTTGACCCTGTTTTAAAAGGCAACTACAACGCCCCAAATTATATTGCCGAAGCCGGAAAAGACCTGGGATATACCGATGATCGGTTGCGCCGTTACCTTTCCAGAGCCGCCTTAATAGACGGCAAAAAAATCGGCCATATCGATGAAGCCGTCCAGGTCGCCTGTCAAAAATTCAACATCGATCCCGTCCAATTAAAAACCCTTGCCCTATCCACCGATGTCCAGAATCGCGTCACCACATCCACAGAAACCTTTCACGCCCATCAAATCAACCAGCGCCCCGCTTTCATCATCCAGAGCAATATCGGCGACAAAGCCGTCTTCTCAGGCCTTGTGCATCCACAACCGTTAATCGCCACCGTTGAAGCCATGCTCTCCGACAGTGCGGGATATGCCTCGTTCCACGCGCATTTTGGAGCTATTGTTTAACGCAACCTGGATCACCACGTTTGGAATTACGGATGAACATATACCAACCCCCATCACAATCGGCACAGGCGATTTTCCGCGCCCATTCCGTTTCGCATCTTATCTTGAAACGCCACCAGCGTCAACAGGCTGTTTTATTGTGTGCATCCCCTAAAGATATTCGCGGAAAATCAGCCTTCCCGGCGTTTGAGGGAACGACTTTTTGCCTACTTTTGTGTCGTTACAAAAGTAGGTCGCCGAAGGCAGATTAAAAAACAAATGGTTCGCAACTTAATATTGATGAAAGGAAACACGTCATGAAAAACATCCGCTGGGGCATTGTCGGTTGCGGCAATGTCTGTGAAACCAAAAGTGGTCCCGGGTTATACAAAGCCGAAGGATCAGAACTGGTCATCGTCATGCGCCGCGATAAAAACAAAGCCGCCGACTTTGCCAAACGGCACAACGTTGCCCTCTGGACAGACAATGCCGATGAGGTCATCAACCATCCCGACGTCGATGCCGTTTACATTGCCACACCACCTTCCACACACTGCGAATTGGCCCTCAAAGTTGCCGCAGTCGGCAAACCCTGCCTCGTTGAAAAACCCATGGCCATGAACCACCGCGAATGTGTGCAAATGATCGAAGCCTTTCAAACCAGAAACACCCCTCTCTACGTCGCCTATTACCGACGTTATCTGCCTCGTTTTATCAAAGTGCGCGACCTGCTTCAAAACCAGACCATCGGACAACTCACCTCTGTTCACATCGTGCAATACGGCCGTCTGGCCTCGGGTGACAAAGCCAAAAACTGGCGCTACAATCCCGCTATTGCTGGTGCCGGTGAATTTCTTGACCTTGCCTCACACGGCTTCGATATCCTCGATTATCTGGTCAGCCCTATCACGCGCATCAGCGGATATGCCCGCAACACAGGTGGCACTTATAATGCCGAAGATGTCACATCCGCATGTTTTGAATTTGAATCCGGCGCACTGGGCACAGGCATTTGGAATTTCAATGCCGATTACTCGGCAAACCATATCACATTCACCGGCACAAAGGGCGAAATTCAAACCCCTGTTTTTGAAAACACCGATATCATCATCAAAACAAATGGCAAAGAAGAAACTCTTGCCGCGCCCAATCCGCCTCATGTTCACCAACCGCTCATACAAAACATCGTGGATGAATTACACGGCAAAGGTCACTGCATATCCACCGGCAAAAGCGGCGCACGCACAACCTGTGTCATGGACCAATGCCTGACCACTTATTACGGAGCGCGCTAACATGATCATCGAGTGGAATGCCCACATGTTCAGTTCCGATACCGTGCAGTATCCCTTTCATCCCAATGCTGTTTACAAACCCAAACCCGAACAAACCGACCCGTTGAATATCTACCTCAAACGGATGGAAACCGAATGCATCGACCGTGCTGTGCTCGTCCATCCCGAACCTTATGGCGATGATCATCGACTGGTCATCGACTGTCTCAAACGCGAGCCCAATCGCTTCAAAGGCACCTGTTTGTTTTATCCCAAAGACCCCGATGCCCCCCAAAAACTTGCCAATCTCATCGCCCGGCATCCCAACATCATCGCCATGCGCTTTCACGCCCACCGCGGCAAAGAAATGTACCTCGACAGTTTTAATGCACCCGGTGTACGTGCCCTGTGGAAAAAATCAGTCGAACTGGGCCTCATCATCGAATTGCACATTGGTCCCAATTATGGCGCTCAGGTGCGCGATACCCTGCACGACATGCCCGACACCACCGTGCTTATTGACCATCTGGCCGAGCCTCACAAAGGCAGTGCCGTTGAATTTGCCGACATCCTCGACCTGGCACAGTTCAAAAACGTTTATATGAAACTCTCAGGGCTCAATCATTTTGCCAAAGACGAACCCCTCTACGAAAGTGCAAAACCCTTTACCCGACAGGTTGCCTTGGCCTTTGGGCCAAACCGTCTGGTGTGGGGCAGCGGTTCACCCAAAATCGTCGATGTCCATTTGTCTTTCTGGGCCGAAACCGATCGCGCAAAAGTCAAAGGCGGCAACCTTCAAAATCTCATCTGGAAAAACAGGTAAATCGCAATTCTTTTATGGACAAAAACACCCGCTTTCAAATTGGCCCTTTTGCGCCAAACATCTGGCAAATCGCGTTTGGCCTGGTGATGGTGTTATACAGTATCATCATCCTGATAACTTTTCAAAACTATGGCATCACATCCGATGAAACCCACCACGTTAAATATGGTGCCGACATTGTGCGATGGTACACATCTGGCTTTCAAGACCGTGCCCTCTTCAAGACCGACAACACCTACCTTTATGGCGGGTTTTTTGACACCATAGCCTATCTATTCAGTCAACTTGTCCCGTTAGACCGCTACGACGCCAACCACCTGTGCAATGCTTTTTTTGGCCTTTTGGGCATCCTCGCCGCCTATCGCATCGGCACGCATATTGGCGGATCTTCATTTGGTTTCTTCTGTGCTTTATCCCTCCTGTTCACCCCGCGTTATTATGGCCATGCTTTCAACAACCCCAAAGACATTCCCTTTGCCGTTTGTTATCTGTGGAGTTTATACGGCATTCTTTTAACCATGCGAGCGTTTCCCAAAATCTCCTCTGGCCTTCTCATCAAAACCGGTATTGCAATAGGCCTCACACTCGGCATTCGCGTAGGGGGCATTCTGTTATGGGCCTATTTGGCCGCTTGTTGGGGATGGCAATATCTTCAGAATCGAAAAACCGGCACACCCGTTTCCTTCCAACGAATCGCTCTCTATTACATGAGTGTCATAGCCCTTTCATACGGCGTGATGCTCATCTTCTGGCCCTGGGCCTTAACCCATCCCATCTCAGCCATTCCCGAAGCCCTGCAAATTTTTTCTTCTTTTCCCGAAATCCATTACAGCTTTTTTGCAGGACAATATCTGGGCAGCAATGAAATACCCTGGCACTATGCCCTCACATGGCTTGCATTAACCCTGCCAGAATTTGTTCTCATTGGCGTGCCATTAACCCTTTTTGTTTGTTATCGCCAGCGTCAGCAGCTTCACCCCATCATCCTGTTACTCGTGGCAGCGTTTTTCCCAATCGGTTATGCCATATTCACACACACACCGCTTTACGACGAATTGCGCCACATGTTATTTGCCATTCCGCCTCTTGTGATCATCAGTGCTTTTGGCATGTATCACGCCATTCAATACCTGCAACCCAAATGGCAAAAAGCCGCCTATGTGATCACGGGAATTTGCATGAGCCTGACGGTATGGGAAATGATACAACTGCATCCCTATCAATACCTCTATTTCAACAAACTCATGGCAGGTGGCATCGAACAGGCATCCCAAAAATACGAAACAGATTATTGGGAAAGCAGCTATAAAGCAGGTGTAAAATGGATCGATGCACACATCACATTTCCGCAGAACGAACGCAAACTGTATGTGTCAAGTGCCTATGACAATGTCGCCTATGTGCTCAACAAAAATCGATTTGAATTTGTAAAACCACCACAACCCGCCGATATTTATCTGGGCAATACGCGATTCGACAGACATCGCCTGATGCCCGGAGAAATCATTCACACCATTCACGCCAAAACAGTGCCATTGCTCTACATTATTCGCATAGACCCTTCTTATCAACACGACCCTTTTTTTAGCCAATCGGCCTTTCGTCACATCGATCTGGCAGAACAATATACACAGCAGGAAAATCGCGAAGCCGCCCTGCAATCTTATCAAAAAGCCCTTCAGCTTATGCCAGGTAAAAATCAAAAAACCGGCCAAATCGGTCAACTCTATATCAAAATGGGCAACTTGTTTTTTGATGATAAAAATTATCGCGAAGCCGCCATCTATTATCAAAAAGCCATCGATTACGATAGTGACAATGCCCAAAATTGTGCCATTGCTTACAACAATATTGGGTTGATGTATGCCCACCAATCACAACTGACAAATGCCATTCCGTACTATCAAAAAGCCCTTGAAAAATGGCCCAATTATTCCAAAGCACACGAAAACATCGGTGACATTTATGTCAGGCAGCAACAACTTGATGCCGCAATTTCAGCCTATCTGCTGGCCATAGATGCAGATCGCAATGCCGGAAAAGTATATTCAAAACTTGCAGAAATGTACACCCGAAAAAATGATTTTCACAAAGCAATTGCCGCCTTTAAAAAATTGATTCAAAATTACCCCGATGAAGCTTTAAACCATTATAACCTGGCATTGCTCTATCATGAAACACAACAAAATGACGCGGCGCTTGAATCCTATCAGCAGGCCATCCGTCTTTCCCCCAATTTTTTTGAACCCCATCACATGATGGGCAAATTGTTGATGCAACTGAAAAAATATCCCGAAGCAATTGAATCTTTGTTAAAAGCACGCCAGATAAACAATCGGGATGCCGATGTTTGCAATGATCTTGGTGTCTCGTACATTCACACAGATCAAGCTGAAAAAGCCCTCTCTGCCTTTGAGCAGGCATTGCAGTTAAACCCCGCTCATTCCGATGCCCTTAAAAATTTAACCGTTTTTAAAGAGGCCATCTCGCCATGAGTTTCTGGCCAGCACAATTTAAAAACAATCCCTATCATCTGGCATTTTGCGGCCTGTTGCTGATTCACCTGTGCCTGATCCTCACCACTTTTCGCGACTACGGCATCACCTCCGACGAAACGCACCACATTCGATATGGAGCCGACATTGTCAACTGGTACACATCCAGTTTTCAGGATCGCGCTTTATTTCACACCAAAAACACCTACCTCTACGGCGGTTTTTTCGACACAGCCGCTTACCTCTTCAGTCAAATCGTTCCTTTAGACCGCTACGACGCCAACCACCTCTTCAACGCCCTCTTTGGCCTGTTGGGCATCATCGCCGCCTACCGCATTGGCACACACCTCAGCAGCCCGGCACTCGGCTTCTTCTGTGCCCTTGCCTTAGTGCTTACCCCCCGTTATTACGGCCACGCATTCAACAACCCCAAAGACATCCCCTTTGCCGTCTGTTACCTCTGGAGTCTCTATTACATTCTGCGTTATCTCAATGCCTGGCTCAACCCCTCACGAAATACCCTCATTAAACTCGGTCTTGTTTTGGGATGCACGCTGGGCATGCGCATTGGCGGCGTGTTGCTCATTTTCTATTTTGTATTATTCCTTGCCTTTCAATACAGGCAAAAAAAACAAGCCATCACGCTCAAACAAATCGCCAGCCACCTGGGTATCACACTCCTCATAACATACAGTGTCATGCTCATCTTCTGGCCCTATGCACAAACCCACCCCCTATCTGGCCCCATCACAGCACTGCTCAAATTTTCAAGTTTTGCAGAACCGCATATCAGTTTTTTTCAGGGGCAATATGTACAGAGCACCGACCTGCCGCGATTTTATGCCCCTGACTGGCTCATGGTCATCCTCCCCGAGTTTGTCCTCCTCGGATTACTCACGGGTCTGGCGCTATTCATCTTCAAACGACAAATTCAGCAACCGGCCCTAATCCCGATCCTGTTTGCTGGACTCTTCCCCATCCTCTATGCTGTGATCATGCGTACCCCCTTGTATGACGGACTGCGCCACTTGCTCTTCACCCTGCCGCCGCTTGTTATTTTTGCCACCACAAGCATCTACAACGCCCTTCTGACCTATCCCAGATCAAGACAACCGGGTC
>CAXNEV010000095.1:0-9672 GCA_964200925.1 Candidatus Latescibacterota bacterium
CTTGCCGATATATCTTCAAGCTGTCGGGCTGATGGCCATATGCCCCATAAAGCCCATAGACAGTCACACACAGATCCACAAATTGTGCATCTGTCACTACCGATTTGGATGTCTGATTCTCCCCACACCCCCACAAAAACACCAGCGTCATTCCTCCCCGAACCACCGCCATAATTTTGTGTTCTAATTTCACACCTCACTCCTGTAATCAAAAAGCATTCAGATTGAAACAGGGGCTTGATACCCTTCATCCAACCCGACGATTCAAAATCTGCCGGTTTTCACAGGAACCTTGCACGCAAAATACACCGTTCCAAATCACACGTCAAGTTGTGCTGTCAAACAAACTCCCAAACCATGTGCTCAAAAGGGCACTATTTGTTGTTTTTTTTAAAGATAAGTACAGAAAAAACTTGACTTTTGTCCAGTGAAAGCCTACCTTTGGTGGGGGAAAGTGGGGAAAAGTGGGGGGAAAGGAATATTTGGATTAAATCCAAAAAAAACCAATAATTAAATCAAAAAAAAACCACCAATGTCTGAAACAAGTGCCCAATTTATCGGCGAATTTGAAGATATACCCGTCGATCCCAAAGGTCGCCTCATCATACCTTCAGCTTTTCGAAAGGCATTGCCTCAAGGCGTTGGATCATTAATTATCGCAGAATGGTTTGAAGGCTGCTTGGCGGCATTTGACCCCGAAAGTTGGAATCAGCTCATTCAACAACTTCGCGATCAAGATCGGTCACAAAAGCAGACCAGACAATTAGTTAGGCGATTAGCCGGGCGTGCGACAGAAGCCAAATTAGACCGCCAAGGGCGCATTCTCATTCCGCGCAAATTGCTCGAACTGGTCACAATTAAAGACCATGCAACCCTGTCTGGCGTTATTGACAAAATTGAAATCTGGAATCCAGAGCGGTATCAGAACAACCAGAGCAGCACAGATTTAGAAGCCGTTGCTGAAGAATTGGATTGGTTATAGGCAGTTTGTGGAATATTCAAAATTTCAGAATATTTATTCTGAATTAAATTCGAATATTTATTCTGAATTAAATTAAATACAAAAAAAACAAATAAATGCATAACAAAGCCCCAGATTATCATATTCCAATTCTGGGGCTTGATGTGTCAAAAAATCTCATTACAGACCCAAAAGGCATTTACATCGATGCCACGTTAGGCGGTGGTGGACACGCCGATATCTTGCTCAATCAATTGCACAGTGAAAGCCGTTTGATCGGCATCGATCGAGATACTGAAGCCCTCAAAACAGCAACCGCGAGGTTGTCAAAATTCAACGATCGGGTCACTGTCATTCAAAGCCCTTTTTGGCACCTGCAACATATTCTGACAAATTTGGGCATTTCACGCATCCATGGGGTGCTGTTTGACCTGGGGCTTTCGTCACATCAGATCGATGCTGCAGAACGCGGATTCAGTTTTCAACAAAATGGCCCTCTTGACATGCGCATGGGCCCCGATGCCGCTTTAACAGCACAAGATGTCATCGCCACTTATTCGCACGCCGATCTGGTTCATATCTTCAAAACCTACGGTGAAGAACGACATGCAGGTTCAATTGCTAAGGCCATTTGCATCGCACGTTCTAGTGAACCAATCACCAGCACCCGGGCCTTAGCCGATGTTATTGCCCGGCAGGTGCGGGGTCCCCATGTGCAAAAAACCCTTGCCCGCATTTTTCAGGCCATTCGCATCGAAGTCAACAGCGAACTGGCCCATTTAGAATCTGTTCTGCAAACAGCCATAGACATGTTACACCCCGGTGGGCGCATCGCTGTGCTTTCGTATCATTCATTGGAGCATCGGGCCGTTAAAACTGTTTTTCAACTGGCAACCCAAAGGTGCATTGGCCCTTTACAATTGCCAGTTTGTCTTTGCAAACGAGAGCCAGTGGCATCTATCGTCGTTCGAAGCCTTCGGCCCGATCAGGCCGAAATTGCCGCCAACCCCAGAGCGCGCAGCGCAACTTTGCGGGTGGCCGAACGGAAAGCCATTGATCCACAGCCCTGGATTTGTCGGCAAGGAACCTAACATGAACAACCTGCATGGTGATCCTCAATCTCCCTCGACCAGACTGTATCGAACAGGCTTTTTTTCTATCATTTTGATGGTTGCTGGCCTCTTGGTCTATCTTTGGTGCCATATACAAACTATGAATCAGGGACAAATATTGGAGCAATTGCGAGTCAAACGACAGGCTTTGCTGCAAGATCAAGAGCGATTGCAAGTTCGCATTTCCGGACTCAAACAAAGTACCCGAATTCGCGATATCGCCATGCAAAAACTCGGCATGGTTTTTCCCAGCGACCCACCGCGCAATTTGTATTTAAAACCCGTACCGGGTGCAACAAATGTCAACTAATCGCCTCAAAACAGTCGCTTTTTTGGGGGTTTGTTTTGCCGGGGTGTTAGCGTTTCGGCTGGCGTCTTTGCAAATCTGGTCGGTTGAAACTTATGCCCAACAAGCCCGCAACCAGCACATCAAAGAAAAAGTGCTGCAAGCCAACCGAGGGCGTATTCTCGATCGACAGGGGCGCGTACTTGCGACCAATCTGGAAGCGCAATCGTTCTTTGTCAACAAAGTCTCAGATTTCGACAGCCTGCGTAGCATTGCCGTGCGATTTTCTCGTCGGGCCGGTCAAGACGAAAAAGGCATCTTAAAAAAAATCAGACAAAAAAACTCATTTGTCTGGCTGGCCCGACAAGTGATGGATGCCCCAATGCCCGAAGATCTGCCCGAAGGTGTGGGGCGTATTGTTGAAATGCGTCGCAGTTATCCCATGAGCATGTTGGCTGGCCAACTCATCGGTTATACCGATACAGATGGCAACGGCATTGAAGGCATCGAACGCGCTTCCGATGCCCTCTTGCGGGGCATTCCCGGAGAATTGTCAACCCGGGTAGATGCCCGGGGCAATGTGCTCAGCGCACTGGGCGCGGTGAACCGATTTCCCGAAGACGGTGAAGATATCATCTTAAATATCGATGCCGATTATCAATCGATTGCCGAAGAAGAACTCAAGGCGACCATAGATCAAGTCAGCGCAAAAAGTGGTATTGCCATTGTCATGGCTCCCCATACCGGTGAAGTGCTGGCCATGGCCAATGTGCCCCTATTTGATCCCAATGCCTTTACCAAATACGAACCCTGGTTGTATCGCAACCGGGCCGTAACCGATCAATTCGAACCCGGATCAACTTTCAAATTGATCGCTGTATCTGCTGCACTGGAAGAAAAAATTGTCACACCAGAAGAAAATATTTTCTGTGAAAATGGACGCCTTGCGGTTGGAGGCGGGCAAGTCATTCGCGACTCACATCCTTCTGGATGGTTGACCGTGCGCGGAGTGATTGAAGAATCGAGCAATATTGGCACCATCAAAATCGCCCGCAAACTTGGCAAAGTGGCCCTGTACCGATATATGAGACTTTTCGGGTTTGGCGCTCGAACCGGCGCCGACCTTCCCGGCGAGGTCGGCGGTCAAATGCGACATCCTGCACAGTGGTCTGAGCGCTCTCTTGAAACCATGTCCATAGGCCAGGAAGTAGCAACCACAGCCTTGCAAATGGCCTCGGCCTATGCTGCCGTGGCCAACGGCGGTCGTCTGATGACTCCGCGCATTTTTTTAAGGTCACAAAAGGGGGATTCCATCACAACCGAGGGGTCACCCCGGCCCATTCGCCAGATTCTTTCGCCAGAAACAGCCGCCACAATGACTTCTATTCTTGAAGGTGTGGTTGCACACGGCACAGGTGAATTGGCAAAAATTCCAGGGTATCGGGTCGCTGGTAAAACCGGCACAGCACAACAGATTAGCGAAGGCAAATTGGGATATGATCCCAATCGATACATCTCATCATTCATTGGTTTTTTGCCCGCCGAACGCCCCGAATTGCTCTGCTTGGTTTCCATTGACAGCCCTCAAGGGGTACACTATGCCAGCCAGGTTGCAGCCCCCGCATTCAGTCGCATTATGCAGCGCGTCTTGAGCTTGCGCCAAACGCCATTGCGCCATCGCACTGTTTTGGCCGAGGCCGATTCCGTAGAACCCGATTCTGTTGCACAATTTATAGGCCTTTCAAAAACATTGGCTTTAGAAGTTGCAGAGCGATTCAAGCTCATGCCCACAATGGAAGGTGATGGGGAGCATGTAACGGGTCAATACATCGATACAACCACGAGCACCGTGCTGTTGTTTTTGGCCTCGCCAACACCTGCCGATTCATCACAGGTTCCCGATGTGCGCGGTGCAATGTTGCGACAGGCCGTTGCCAAATTGACCGCTGCGGGGTTGCGCGTAGAAGTATCCGGTACAGGCAAAGTCATTGAACAGCATCCCGAACCGGGATCTGCCATCAAACCCGGCGATCTGTGTCTGGTACTTTGCAAACGCGAAAGTTGATCCATGCGCCTGCATACCCTTTTAGAAGATCTGCCAGACATTCGGCAACACACCCCTGGCAATCCCGATATCACAGGTCTGGCCACCGATGCTCGAAAAGTTGTAGCAGGCAATCTGTTTGTTGCCCTGCGCGGTGATGGCAACCTGGAAGACCGCCTTCCTTTTGTGCCGCAAGCCATTCAAAACGGTGCAGCCGTTGTCATTTCCGAACGCGATATCGAAGTTGGCGCGGCCATACAACTTCAAACCAGCAATACACACCGGGCATTATCTGCACTGTCAAAACGGTTTTACGGCAATCCTTCAGACGCCCTGCATTTGGTTGGGGTTACCGGCACCAAAGGCAAAACCTCAACCGTTTTCCTCATTCGGGCCATTCTCGAAGCAGCCGGGTTAAAACCGGGCCTGATCGGCACCATAGAACACCATTTGGGCACAAAGCGGGAACCGTCTAACAATTCAACCCCGCAAGCCCACGATTTGCACCGCTTTTTTCGCACCATGGTTGACTCAGGCTGTCGATCAGCCGTTATGGAAGTCACCTCGCACGGTTTGGCGCAACACCGGGTGGACGGCATTCATTATGAAGCCGCTGTATTTACCAATATCAGCCGCGATCATCTCGATTACCACAAAACGCACGAAGCCTATTTGGCCGCCAAGGCCATGCTCTTTGACAATTTAAAAACAGATGCACACGCAATCGTCAATGCTGACGATCCGGCAACCGACATTCTGTTGAAAAATTGCCGGGCAAAAATTGTCCGGTTTGGCCAGTCATCCCTGGCAGATATCCGCATCTTACATGGACAAACCAATTGGCGTGGCACCGATCTTCACCTGCAAATCCCGGCAGGTGCTTTAAATTTGCATCTATCCATGCAAGGCAGTTTTCAATATTACAATGCCACAGCCGCTGTTTGTGTGGGGCTATCGCTCGATATACCACCCGACATCATCGTTGAAGCCATGCGTGATGTGCAAGTACCAGGTCGTTTTGAAGTTATCAACTGCGGTCAAAATTTCAGCGTCATTGTCGATTATGCCCATGCACCTGCTCCTCTGGAAAATGTGCTCAAAACCGCGCGTGATTTTACCCAGGGCCGCCTCATCTGTGTTTTTGGCTGTGGCGGTGATCGCGACCGGGGCAAACGACCACTTATGGGCGAAATTTCAGCGCAATTGGCCGATTTCACCATTGTCACTTCCGACAACCCGCGCACCGAAGATCCCAATGCCATCATTCGCGACATTTTGCCCGGTGTACAACATGCCCCACACAGTGTAGAAGTGAACCGCCGCAAAGCCATCGAAATGGCCATAGGCCAGGCACAACAGGGAGACATGGTCATCATTGCAGGCAAAGGCCACGAAGACTACCAGGAAATCAATCATGTCAAAACGCATTTTGACGATCGGGAAGTCGCCCGTGAGATTTTAAATGCAAAAAACAAAATACAACGCAATTAATTGCTTCTTTCATCTTGATTCTCTTTGCATTTGTACCGATACTCACAGGTACCGATAACAGTGCCCGTCACACGCCCTGTTTTGGCACAAAAAACGCGTATTTGCAAATTGGGATGGGTAAAAGAAGAAGGGGTTATGGAAGGGTTTTCACTAAAAGATGCCCTCAGTGCCACAAAAGGTGAATGGGTTGGCAAAACCGATCCCGAAACCTTATTGCCCACAGGGGGCAGTATCGACACCCGCAGCCTGAAACATGGCAACCTGTTTTTTGCTTTGCCTGGCGAACGGGTCGATGGGCATCAATTTCTCGGTGCGGCATTTAACAATGGGGCCATGGCCGCCATCGTCAGTCGCAAATGGTATGCGTCGCAATCCCATATCGATTGGGGACCGCTCATTGTGGTGGATGCACCCGATTTGGCCATGGGGGATGTGGCCAGAAATTATCGCAAGCATTTTCACATCCCGGTCATCGGCATAACCGGCAGCACAGGCAAAACCACTACCAAAGACATGGCCGCAACCGTTTTGGGCACGCGCTACAACGTGCTGGCCACCGAAGGCAATCTCAACAATCATTTGGGCGTACCGCTCATGATGTTTCGATTGTCAAAACACCATCAGGTTGCCGTCATTGAAATGGGCATCAGCAAACACAACGAACTGCGATATTTGTGCGAAATCGCACAACCGACAATCGGCATTATCACCAACATTGGACCCACACATTTAGAATTTTTAGGCTCTGTAGAGGGGGTGGCTAAGGCCAAAGGGGAACTTCTGGAATACCTGGATGAGTCTTCAATGACCATTCTGAATCTCGATGACCTGTTGCTGTCCAAGGAGAGAGCAAAAGTAAAGGGGAGACTCCTTGGCTTCGGCATCGAGCAGATATGTCAGTTTCGTGGGGAGGGACTTAATCTGGATCAGAAGGGCTGCAGTCATTTCTCTCTACAGGGCTTTTCTTTTCACCTGCCGATTCCAGGGCGTCACAATGTGTATAACGCCCTGGCAGCAGCAGCAGCAGGATCGGCTCTCCATATATCACTTGAAACAGCTTCTGAAGCGCTGGCGCAGTTCACACCTTCCAAACTGCGCAGTCAAGAGTTGCTGCAAAATGGCATCACATTAATCAACGAT
This sequence comes from Candidatus Latescibacterota bacterium, assembly GCA_964200925.1. GTDB lineage: Bacteria > Latescibacterota > UBA2968 > UBA2968 > UBA2968 > CAXNEV01. The sequence continues at coordinate 7,035 of CAXNEV010000095.1, forward strand.
GCCTACAATGCCAACCCGGCTTCGATGCGTGCAGCCATAGACACTTTGGCCAGCATCGAACCCACAAAAAATGGGCGTCGCATCGCTGTTTTGGGCGATATGCTCGAATTGGGAGACAGCGCCAATCAGGCCCATCGCGAATTGGGTGCAGGTGTTGCCGCAAAAAAAATTGACCACCTGTTTGCACTTGGACCATTGTCTTATCTGGTTGCTGAAGGAGCCCAAAAAACCGGGATGTCTGTCAAAAATGCATGCGCATTTACCGACCGCGATGCACTTATTAAAACACTGACAGAAAATATTCGCACCGGCGATGTTATCTTGGCCAAAGGTTCACGTGGCCTGGCCATGGAACAGGTTATTAAGGCAATGGGGTTTGTCATTTAACTGCAAGTTGTGAACCCACTATTTTCCTCAGCGATCAATCCGCCCTTCACCAAAAAAGGGCGACTGATCGCTGAAAGCCGACGCAAAACAATGACCTTTACAAGCGAACAGGGCGACCGTCAAACATGGATTGCCTTGCTGTTGATTGTGATTGGGCTGGTGGGATTTGGCACCGTCATGGTTTACAGCTCCAGCTCAGGGCTGGCGCAGTTTCGGTTTGACAACAGCAATTTTTTTCTCAAACGGTGGATCATTCGCTCAATCATCGGCCTGGGGTTCATGGCCCTGATGATGCGGGTGGATTACAGAGTCTGGCGCAAAACCGCCCGGTTTTTGCTGCTGCTGGGGTTTTTGGGCCTGCTCATTGTTCTGGTGCTCAAAGTGCTGGGCATTGGGAAAATACGCGGTTCGTATCGGTGGATTCCATTTCCTGGTGGGGCGTTTCAACCCGCCGACATGATGCGACTGGTTCTGGTCATTTACCTGGCCGAATCGCTCACGCGACGCCAGGATTTCATCGAAGATTTTAAACAGGGCTATTTGCCCCATGCCACCATCATTGCGCTGGCCATGGGCATGATTTTATTGCAACCTAACCTGAGCTCGGCTCTGGCCATCGGCATTACCAGTGCTCTCATGCTCTATATCAGCGGCATTCGAGTAGCCCATCTGTTTGGCACGGGATTGGCCATTATCCCGGTGCTTTATGTGATCGTTTTTGTGCTGGAATATCGCAAAGATCGCATTTTGACATTTTTATCACCAGCCGAAGATACCCAGGGCACAGGTTATCATGTGGCCCAATCGCTGCTGGCACTTGGCAGCGGTGGACTCACCGGTGTGGGTCTGGGGCAGGGCCAGCAAAAATACTTTTTTCTGCCCGACCCACACACCGATTTTGTGTTCAGTATTATCGGAGAAGAACTGGGCCTGATGGGCACACTGGGCGTACTGGTGCTTTTTTTTATATTTGGTCGATTGGGTTTTCGCATTGCACGCACTGCGCCCGACATGTTTGGATTTTTGCTCGCAACAGGACTCACTTGCCTCATCATGGTTTATGCATTTATTAATATTGGAGTCACCACCGGTGTGCTGCCTGCCACGGGGCTTCCCCTCCCCTTCATCAGCTATGGTGGTTCCTCCTTGATGTTCACACTGATAGCAACTGGCATTCTGATCAACATTGGCCAGTGTGGCGCAAAAGACCGCGGTGCATTGCCCAAAAGATCTCCAGTTTGGACGCCCCGGGCATTCCCCCGCTCAGGACGCCCTCTGGGGCGATCCGCTTGACAGATCATTAGAACCTTTCCCTTAACAAAAATTTCCCCACACCATCATAACGGCTGCGAACTTTATGTCGTTTGTTTTCAAAGCCGGAACCCGGGTGCATTTTGTGGGCATCGGCGGCGTAAGCATGAGCGCGCTGGCCGAATGGCTCCACCGCCAGGGTTGTCGCGTTTCGGGTTCCGACCGGCAGGCCTCAGCACTGACCAGACGCCTCGAAACCCTGGGCATTCCGGTACACATTGGACATCATGCACACAACGTCAAATCTGTCGATTGTGTGATTTATACCTCGGCAACCGATGCCAGCAATCCCGAGCGACAGGCCGCCCAAGAACAGTGCATACCGCTGGTGCGCCGGGCCGAGTTGCTCGGTCATTTAACAAAAAACAACCCCACGGTGTGCATTGCTGGCACACACGGCAAAACCACCACCACCGCAATGGTGGGTGCGGTTCTGACCGCCGGGAAATTGGACCCCACCGTTCTGGTAGGCGGCGTTGTTCAAACCCTTGAAAACCGAACGCGACCGCGCGGGCGTGTCGATCGGGTCGGGCATCGGAGGCGCCACCACGGAGGACGCGCTCTATCGTCGCTACTATGCCGAACGCGTTCCCCGCGCCCACCCGTATTCGATCCCCCGCATCATGACGAGCGCGGCCGCCTCACAGGTGGCGATGGCCTACGGCCTGCGCGGCCCCGGCATCGCGATTTCGACCGCGTGCTCGTCGGCCGGTCACTCGATCGGCGAGGCGTTCGAAATGATTCGCGCCGGCCGCGCCGACGTCATGATCGCGGGCGGGGCCGATGCGCCCATTACCGTGCCGCTCTTCAAGGTCTGGGAAGCCGTCCGCGTGCTGGCAAGCGCCGACGATCCCGCGACGGCGTGCCGGCCCTTCAGCCGCGACCGCCGGGGCTTGGTCCTGGGGGAAGGCGCGGGCATCGTCGTGCTCGAAGACTGGGA
>CAXNEV010000096.1:0-9646 GCA_964200925.1 Candidatus Latescibacterota bacterium
TATCAGTCCGACAGGAGGGGAACATGGTCGTATTGAAAATCGACTGGGATTTGAATTGACGTTGTTCGTTCGGCAAAAGCAGTCTGGATGGGTGCTGGTTGGTGGAAGTAGGGATTTATATCCGGCGCGATCCAGATACTGTCAGAGGCGCTGATGTGGCCATTTTATCCAAAGAGCGTGCGCCAGATGGGCCTTCTACGGGATTTCTGGAAATGGCGCCAGAAGTGGTGATTGAGGTGATGTCATCATCGGATCGATGGCAAGATTTGCGAGGGAAAATAGAGGATTATTTTAGCATTGACGTGTGCCAGGTGTGGGTGGTTGAGCCTGAATTGCGAAATGTGCTGGTCTTTGATTCTCCAACAACCATGCGCAAGTTCACAGAGACAGATGTCTTTAAGGCCGATGGTGTGCTCACTGGGTTTTCCCTAAAAGTCTCAGATCTGTTTGACGGTTAATTTCAAAGAAACAGAAATTTTTCATGATGAATAAACTCAAAGTATGTGACAGCAGGTATCGTTTCGGATATTTATGAAGACACAGCATCAAAATATCTCGATGATACCGGTTCACAAGAGGGATTTTGATGTTTGAGCTTTTTCTTGTTTTTATTCTATCTGTGGTGTTGTCTGCCGGGTTAACATTTGGGATTCGCGCATTCATGGTGCGATGGCGCGTTCTGGATATTCCCAATGAACGCAGTTCGCACAGTCAGCCCACACCCACATTGGGTGGTTTGGGCATTATTTTTGGGGTGGGAGGCAGTTTGCTTTTGGGTCACATTTTATTTGGTTTGCCCAACGTGCCCATTTTGCAAGCAATCGGTTTTGGAACGCTAATTATTTTGATTCTGATTTATGATGAAATTCGCCCATTAGGCCGTTTTTCAAAATTGCTGGTGCAGATACTTTCTTCCCTGATTGTTATGTGGGCTGGGGTGATTTTGCATCGGATAGAGATCCCTGTGTTTGGTGAAATAAACTTTGATTGGGCGGCATTTCCCATCACATTGTTGTGGCTGGTTGGATTGCAGAATATTTACAATTTTATGGATGGCATCGATGGTATTGCAGGCAGTGAAGGGTTTTTGGTTAGCGGTTTGATTTGTGGTCTGGCATTTTTTTTAATGCCATCTCTTGCGCCTGTTTGTGCGGCTATTGCGGGCGGGGCACTCGGGTTTTTGTTTTTTAATTTTCCACCGGCAAAAATTTTTATGGGCGATGTGGGATCCCATTTTATCGGGTTGTCTCTGGCCAGTGTGGCCATTTGGGGAGAAACCCATCACATCCCATTTTGGATCACAGCCCTTTTTTCAGGTGTTTTCATTTATGATGCAACCTATACCCTGTTTCGTCGGTTGTTTCAAGGTGAAAATATTACGCTGGCCCATTGCACACATATTTATCAACGTCTCAACAGAATGAACTGGAGCCCTTTGCGGGTCACTATATGGTTTGGCACGGGCACGCTGATGTTTGGGCTGGTTGGGTATCTGTATGCGTTCGGGTTTCACAGTCTTGCTTTTTGGGTTTTGGGCATTTTTGTGTTGTTGATTGTTGTAGGTACTGTGTGTTTGGAATATGACTGGCGCACAAAGCATTCAGAAGCGTTAAAGGATAAGTGAAAAATTCTTATTCTGAGTTCAATGCCATGAAGATAAACCGTTTCGAACCCCTCCCCCAGCCCCTTATCTTTTATCTCATTTTTGTATGCTTTCGGCGACCAGTGGGTGTCATAAATGACACCCCTACAGATCGGTTTCCTGATTAGTGAATCCATTGTAGAGACACCATTTATGGTGTCGTTGGCAAGAAGATGCGAGTAATTTGAGCATCTGAAGGATCGTTCCCTCAAACGCCGGGAAAGCTGATTTTCCGCGAATATCCCCACAGGATGCATCCGATGAAATGGCCTGTCAGACTCAGAAGTGTTTCAAAGTGTGTTGCGAAGGGAATCGCGCGGAAAATCTGTTCCTGTATCGCGTGTTTATTGACGGTGAGCATTGCAGGTGTGTATATCCTGAAAAAATATGATCAAACCTTAGTCCTTTCAGGAAGGGGGCCGGAGGGTAGGTCTCCATCAAGGCGAAGCCTTTATATTCATGCTATTGATCTGAGTTCACTGACAAAAAGACAAAGCGGGCACTTTTTAAGTGCTCGCTTTGTCTTTGGTCTATCAATGGAAAAGCGCGTTTGTGCGTTCCCTCCCCCAGAATCGTATCGCATGGTTTTCAAGATGTCAACGTTCAACGTTCTAACGAGATTTTAACGTTCCAACATTAATAATTGTATCCCCGCTCGTCGTGGAGTGAGATGTCAAGACCGGCGATTTCTTCTTCTTGAGAGACGCGCAGGCCAATGGTGGCATCGATGATTTTAAAGAGGATGAGAGAGATGACACCGCTGTAAACGACCGTGAAGATGACGCTGATCAATTGGGCACCAAATTGGGCACCAATGGAGTCGGCGCTTTGGCCCTGACCGCCCAGGCTTTCGGCAGAAAAAATGCCGGTGAGCAAAGCGCCAATAATTCCGCCCACACCATGAACGCCAAAAGCATCGAGGGAGTCGTCATAGCCGAGTTTGCGTTTGAGGCTGGTGGCTGCCCAGAAACAAATCACACCGGAGGCCGCACCAATGACAATGGCACCCATGGGCCCCACACTGCCAGAGGCAGGCGTGATGGCGACCAGGCCGGCAACAGCACCTGTGACGGCACCGAGGGTGCTGGGTTTGCCGTGTTTCATCCATTCGGCCAGCATCCAGGCCAGAGTGGCTGTGGCTGTGGCAATTTGGGTGACGAGCATGGCCATGCCCGCAGCACCATTGGCGGCAACGGCACTTCCGGCATTAAATCCAAACCATCCGACCCACAGCATGGAAGCACCAACAACCGTGAGGGTGAGGCTGTGAGGGGCCATGAGTGTTTGGGGATATCCCTGGCGTTTGCCCAGAATGATACAGGCAACCAGTGCGGCAATGCCCGCATTGATATGAACAACGGTTCCCCCTGCAAAATCAAGCACACCCAGATCCCAGAAAAAGCCACCGTCGCCGCTCCAGGCCATATGGCAAATTGGGGCATAGACCAGGAGTGACCAGAGTATCATGAACCAGATCATGGCCGAAAATTTCATGCGTTCGGCAAAAGCACCTGCAATGAGGGCCGGTGTGATGATGGCAAAGGTCATTTGAAACGTGATAAAAACCGTTTCTGGGATGGTGCCGGTTAAACTGTCGGTTTTGACACCGGACAGGAACATTTTGCCAAACCCGCCAAAAAAGGAATTAAAATTGGTTACGCCTTTTTCCATGCCTGTGGTGTCAAAGGCAATGCTATACCCCACAACCACCCAAACCAGCGTCATGATGGCGGTGAGGGCAAAACACTGCATCAAAACAGAAAGCACGTTTTTGGATCGCACCAGGCCGCCGTAAAAAAGGGCCAGACCGGGAATGGTCATAAATAAAACAAGTGCCGTGGCTGTGAGCATCCATGCGGTGTTGCCTGTATCGGGGCCATCTGCAGCAAGTGCGATATTGGGAAAACACAGCAGAATGAATCCTGTGAAAAAGACAAATAATGTACGATATTTTGACATAGGAACACTCCCTCGATAAAGAACGTTCAAACGTTAGAACGTTTAAACGTTAGAACGTTTTTTAAAGTGCTTCAGGACCGGTTTCTCCCGTGCGGATGCGCACGGCCTGTTCCAGGCTGGATACAAATATTTTACCATCTCCAACATTGCCTGTTTTGGCTGCGGTTTCAATGGCATCAATGGCGCGTTCGACCAGGTCATCATTGATGGCAATTTCGAGTTTTATTTTTGGCAAAAAATCGACAACATATTCGGCACCTCGATAAACTTCGCGATGGCCTTTTTGTCTGCCAAAACCGCGTGCTTCTGTCACGGTCATGCCCTGAATGCCTATTTCGCCCAAAGCCGCACGGACGTCGTCCAGTTTGTGCGGTTGGATGATTGCAGTGACCAGTTTCATATAAAACCCTCCTCGTGAGAGCGGCCTTGACAAGGCCGTTTCCGATGGTGTAACAGGTCGGATATGCACCATCGGTTTGTGGCGTTGAACCGAACCTGAATTGGATGGTTGCAAATATAGAGGAGGTTTATTTCCTCATCATTTCTTTTCTATTAAATTTGTGTTAAGCGTTTTGAAATCAGCATGTCATGAAAATTTACGGATATACATACCTGCAATGCCTATCATCAATGAACACGCGATACAGGAACAGATTTTCCGCGCGATTCCGTCTATCAATGTCTCTCGAAACGCCGCTGAGCTTGATAGGCTATCTTATAACGTGCATCCACTAAAGGTATTCGCGGAAAATCAGCCCTCCCGGCGTTTGAGGGGACGGCTTTTTGCCTACTTTTGTGCCGTTACAAAAGTAGGTCGCCGAAGGCATAACAATGTGATGAAACCTTAGGGCAGTGGATAAGAGAGAAAATAGGCTTGTGACTTCTTCTTGCTTCCCTTCTTTGGAGCCATTCATTATATTGCTCCTCAATTTCAATCGAATCAGGGGTTTCATTTTGATTTTATCGAGAGTCGAACAAAATTTGGTGTGCATTCTGGTCTTCTCGGCCCGAATTTCACCAAACGTCAGGCTGTAGGGGCACCCCTATGTGGGTGCCCACACGACAGGCAGACCGGCTGGTGGGCAGACACAGAGGTCTGCCCCTACGATTTACCGTTTATTGAATGCCGGGCCAATCATGCCTTTTTTATTTTGTCCGACCCTAATTTTATCAGGATACATGTATGCAAAACAGGCGTTCATTGATCTGGCAAAAATTGCACCATCAATATGCGGTTCAGGCTTTTGACAACACCGATGTGTGGGCTGGCAATATGCACATCGAGCTGGACGGGGTTGGGTTTGGTTCTGTGATGTCGCGTGCCTTTTTAAAGACAGATGCTGTGGTGGAAGCCCATGTGCGCGTGGAGCTTTATCTATCGGGTATGGCGCTGTCGGCGTGCCGGAGCGGGGATATCGATGCGCGTTTGTGGATTGATGTTAATGAGGCCGGGTTTGTCGATGAACGGGGTGTATTTCACAATTCTCCGGGTTCTCATGTGCCCATGCACCTGGTGGTAGATGGGTATGGGCAGCCCGTTTTATCGGGCAATAATCTGGTATTTGAGTCGGATGTGTTGCGCATTCATCGAACGGGCGTGTTCCATTATACAGCGGAATTTTCTGCTGATGGCAAGTCGGTATCAGAACCGTCAAAATCGTGGATTTCGGTGAATGATATTGCCTTAAATCGCGATGGGGTGATTGTGATTAGCCCGGATGGCATTCGGAAATGTTTGTCGGTCATGGAAGTGTGTGTGCGCAAAGTGGGTGCATGTGTGGATGAAAATGGGGCATTTGTAAGTGGCACTTTTGCACAGGTGACCGAACGGTTATCTGACATGCCGGTTGATGTGATTTATTTGTTGCCATTTTTTGAGCCTGGTTTTTACGATCTGCACACCGGGCAGGATGTGCGCAAAGGCAAATTGGGCAGTGTGTATGCGGTTAAAGATTTTTTTCGATTGGATCCCACGCTGGTGAGCCCACCGGAAACAGTGGATATTTTAAAGCTGGTGTCGGAAGGGTTGATTGTCGATTTGGATTTGCACGAGCTGTTGTTGCCCAGACAGCAGCATCGGCTTGGGCAGGTTGCTGATTTTAACCATTTTCGCACATTTAAAGAATTGCACGATTGGGTGGGGCGCGATCGGTTGATTCAATTGATTGGGCGGGCACAGTTGCGGGCTTTAACGCGCCGGGCCCACGAGTTGAACAAACGGGTGATTTTTGATCTGGTGTTGATGCAGACCAGCCGCGATTGTCCATTGATTGAGCAGCACTCCGAATGGTATGTGCTGGATGAATCGGGACGGCCCAAAATTCACCAGATTGCATGGCTGGTTTATTCGGATGTGGCCCTTTTGAATTTGCCGTTTAACAAACCATTGCAAAATTATTTGTCGGGTGTGGCCCCATTCTGGATGCGCGGGTGTGATCTGGATGGGGTGCGCATTGATGCCAGCCAGACAGTAGATCGACCTTTTTTGAAGCAGATTAAAAACCGCATCAATCAGGTCAAACCCGATGCCATTGTTCTGGGTGAAACATTGTGTGATTTAAGGGAAGCGGTGGATATTCCGGTGGATATGATTTATGCTTTGCTGGTAGATTTTCATCGGGATGCTGCGTATGGCCAGCAGTATATCGACTTTCTGGAGCGCACCTTTGGCACATTTGCCCCTCGCACTGTGGCGATGGCGTATTTTGAAAATCACGACAGCCCACGCGCCACGATGATCTGGCGAGAACGGTATGACCATTTGTTGAAAGAACACAAAAATGCCTGTGTATTTTGGGGCAATCGGACAAATGGATACGACCCGCCACAGGTGATGGCGCTGCTGCGCAATTTGCAGTGTTCACTGATCGATGCTTCGGCAGGTACGGCACAAAATGTCAATCTGGCCTATGCGATAGAATGGGGATCAGAATGGGGTGAAGAGGCGCGTACAGATTTTGAGGAACCTTCCCTGTTGCATCCTGATTTACGAAAAGAACGCCCTTTTTCAAACCTGGTTCGGGCATATGAAGAACTGCACGAGCTTTTGGACCGCTTGACAGATCTGGTTGACGGGCATATTTATTTTCATCGGAACAACAATCCGGGTGGCGACCCAGAAGATCGCGTGCTGGCCTATACGCGTTATACGTTGTCTTCAGGTTTGCTGATTGCCCACAATCTCGATCCTTGTTGTGCGCATCGTGTGATGTGTCCGGTGAATCAGTTGCCCGGTGTGATTTTGGAGCGCGTGGATCTTTCTCCTGTGGTGGATTCCTATTCTTTTTTCTTTGATAAAGGGGATCAGGCTGAAATTGCGTTATCAGATGAAGGGATTTCGATTCACCTGAAACCTTTGCAGAGTGTGATGGTGCGGTTGGTGTTTCGTTAAAATCTCGTTGGAACGTTAACATCTATAAAACCATGCGACTGCAATTCTGGTAGGGTGGAGTGGAACGTGCAAACGTGTAACGCGCTTTTAATAGGAGTGCGATTTGAATTTCCTGATTACAGGTGCGGCAGGTTTTATCGGGTTTCATCTGAGCAAACGGTTGCTTGAGATGGGATATAGGGTAGTTGGGCTGGATAATTTGAATGATTATTATGATCCGCAACTTAAAAAGAATCGTTTGGCGCAACTGAACAATCAAAAGGCTTTTGACTTTGTGCATGTGGATTTAGAAGATCGTGCAGGTGTTGCCCATCTGTTTAAGAATCGACAATTTACACACGTTGTGAATCTGGCCGGGCAAGCGGGTGTTCGATACAGTCTGGAAAACCCTTCGGCTTATGTCAAAAGCAATGTTGAGGGGTTTTTGCACATTTTAGAAGGGTGTCGGCATCACAAAGTTCACCATCTGGTGTTTGCCTCGTCCAGTTCGGTTTATGGGTTGAATACCACATTGCCTTTTGATGTGCATCAAAATGTGGATCATCCCATTAGTTTATACGCCGCATCAAAAAAAGCCAATGAATTGATGGCGCATTCATACAGTCATTTGTATGGCATGCCATGTACAGGGTTGCGATTTTTTACGGTGTATGGCCCGTGGGGCAGGCCCGATATGGTGGTTTATTTGTGGACGAAGGCCATTTTAGAGGGCAAGCCGATCCAGGTGTTTAATCATGGGAAGATGAGGCGCAGTTTTACGTATGTGGATGATATTGTGGAAGGCATTGTGCGTGTGCTGATGAAAACGCCAAAACCCAATCCGGACTGGTCGGGTGATCGTCCTGATCCGGGATCGAGTTCGGCACCTTATCGGATTTACAATATCGGCAACAGCCAGAGCATAGAGTTGGGATATTTTTTGTCTGTGCTGGAAGGATTGCTGGATAAAAAAGCTGTTCGGGAAGATTTGCCGATGCAACCTGGCGATGTGCCCGATAATTCGGCAGATGTGACCGATCTGGTGCGCGATGTGGGATATAATCCATCAACTCCGATAGAAGATGGGTTGGCAAAATTTGTGGCATGGTATCGGGAGTATCATGGGGTGTGAAAGGCATTTTGGGTTTTGTGATTCTTTCATTTTTTAAACTGGAGCGTTGATTATGAACTACGTGCGAGAACAAACCCCTGGGGCGGAAAAAATTGATCACAATATGCCGTTGACCTCTCTTAAACCGGAGCAGGTTTTGGGGAAACTGGATTTGAGCGGGCCGGGATTGGAAGCGGCGAAAAAGGCGGCAGATGCAGGGGATATGCGGGGGACATTTCGGGTGCTCCGCGATTTTTATCGGCAAAAATATCCGATAGAGGAGGCAAACAAGGACAATCGGAATTTTGAGCGAGCAGACAAGATTTGTCGGCATATTTTGCAGTGGGGGCCTTATGAAGAGGCCGATTATGGGTCGGGTTTTGACTGGGAATGGGATCCTCGTGGGGATATTGAGTGGGTGGCTGCGGTGTATCGGTTTTATTGGGCCGGGCCATTGGCCGAGGCTTTTGCGGCCACACGGGATGAAAAGTATGCGCAGGCCTTTGTCGATTTGACAACAGACTGGATCAAAAAACACCCGCTGGAAACACACACCAAAACACATTCGGTGTATCAGGAATGGAAAGGATTTGTGTGGCTGGACATTCAGACGGGCATTCGGGCGACCAATATTTGTTCAGCATTTCGCACGTTTGTTCATGCCGGGGCTTTTACACCTGAATTTTTGCAGTTGTTAATGGCGAGTTTGTACGATCATCAGGTGAAGACCAAGTGGATTCCGATGGGGATGGTACACAACAAGGCGGTGTTTGAGCAGCGCGGGTTTCTCAACATTTGTTACACATTTCAAGAGTTTACAGAAGTGCGTGAATGGATGGTGCTGGCACTGGAGCGGGTGAAGGAAAATTTGCTGGCACAAACAACGGTGGATGGGGTGCAGCGCGAATGGTCGTTTGGATATCACATGGGGGTTTTGCGCGATGCGGTTGAGATTATGGAGCGCATGAATGTTTTTAACATTCCAATCCCCGAAGATTATCTGGAGCGCGTGCGGTTGATGCATGATTATATTTTCTGGATTGCGTCGCCCGATTTGGGTGCGCCGATGTTTGGCGACGGGTCGCGGCCAATCAAGGAGACCGAGGATCGCACCAAATGGCCACTTTATAAGGCACTTTTGGAAGCAACGGACTTATTGGGTGATCCCAAGTATGGGGCGCGTGCCAGACTGGATCGTTCGCAATTGCCACAACAGAAGAGCAAAGCATTTCCAGCGGCGGGTATTGATGTGATGCGCAACGATTGGGGACCCGACCAGATTCATCTGGCCTTGCACTGTTCACCACCCGCCATTTCGGCGCACGATCAGCCGGATAACGGAACATTTGAATTGTATGCCTACGGGCGCTGGTTGATGCCCGATACGGGGTTTTATACGTATGGTCATGACGCGGCAGGGCGCGCCTGGCACCGACAGACAAAAGTACATCAAACAGTGACGGTAGATGGCAAAGATATCTGGGATGATGGGCGGCATTTGTTGTGGACATCGGAAGGTTCAAACGATGTGCTGGTTGTGGAAAATGGGGCGTCTGAAGGCCTG
>CAXNEV010000097.1:0-9643 GCA_964200925.1 Candidatus Latescibacterota bacterium
CATTGCTCTCAACGAAAGCAAAGAAACCCTGCTGTCTGCCCGTTTGGGCAAACGCATGCGGCAACTCGGCCTTGATCAGGCCGAGGCTTATCTGGACTATGCCCTGACCCATGAAGAAGAGGGCGAAATGGTTCATTTTCTCGACGCGGTGTGTACCAATTTTACGCATTTTTTTCGGGAGCCCGATCACTTTACATTTTTTGAAGAAGTGTTGCGCAAATACCTGTCTCAGGGGCAGCGGAGCTTTCGCATCTGGTGTGCGGCCAGTTCTACCGGCGAAGAGCCCTATTCGCTGGGGTTAACCATGTTACAGGCCATAGAAGGCACGACATGTGATGCCAAGATTCTGGCGACCGATCTTTCGAGCAAGGTGCTCAAAATTGCCCAGGCGGGGTGTTATGACAAAGAAAAACTTCAATCGGTGCCGCCTGCTTTGAGATCCCGTTATTTTGAATCGGCTCGTCAAGGCGATCACCCTGTTTTTCAGGTGGGGTCTGTGTTGCGGCAAATGGTGACGTTTAAGCGGTTGAATCTCTCCTCTCCCCCCTTTCCCATGCGCGGGCCTCTGGATATGGTGTTTTGCCGCAATGTGATGATTTATTTTGACAATCATGTGCGCCAGCGATTGGTTCAAGAAATTTACCGTCTGCTTCGTCCCGGCGGGTATATCGTTGTTGGTCATGCCGAGAGTTTGTCCGGGTTGCAAACAGGTTTTAAGTCTGTTCGGCCATCTATTTATCAAAAATGATTCTTCCGACATTTTGGCGGAAAATCTGTGCCATTGAGCGAATTAGACGATGGACGATAAAATGCATTTCGATTTTTTCGGGGTTTCAGGTGATGCGACACAATTGTCTGATAAACAGGAGGTATAATGGGCAACAATTCGGTTCTGATCATAGACAGCGATCTGACCGCCCAGCAGGAAATGGCCAGAGTGTTGTCTGAACTGGGATATGCTGTGCGGGTTGCCAATTCGGGCAAAGCAGGCTTGAAGGTATTTGAAAAACAGCCTTTTGATGTGGTCATCAGCGAGGCGACTCTTGTGGATATGGATGGCCTTGTGATGTTGCAGCAAATGTGCATGCGCGACGCCGTGCTGGTTGCAATAGTTGCAACATCTCAAAACGATCAGGAAACAGCCATTCGCGCGATAGAGATGGGTGCGGCGTGTTTTTTGAAAAAACCGGTTTCAACAGAAAAATTGCAAACAGTTGTGGTCAAAAAGCTGTCGGAAAGGCAAAAAGAGGTTGATACGCGACATTTTATTGGAGATCTGATTAAAGACCGATCTGTTTTGAGAGGGAAAATTACCGAAAGTGAACAGTATTTGAGCTACTTGCTCGATGCTGCCCCGTTTGGCATAATTTCCACGGGTGGAAAAAAACAGGTGATTACCTGCAATGCCATGGCCGAAAAAATCTATGGTTATGCCTATCACGAAATTGTCGGAAAACCCGTTTCGATCTTGTGGGATGAAGAACCGCCGACCCCATTGCAAGATATGGAAGGGCGTTGTATCAAAACGGTTCATCAACACAAAACAGGCAAGCCCATTCCCGTGCAGGTGCATTGCCGAGGCATTTGTGATGATCGCGGGCAGATCATTGCCGATTTGTATGTCATTGAAGATCTCAGTTTGCAGGAACAAATGGAATCTCAGTTGATGTATGCCGAACGGCTGTCGGTGCTGGGGCAATTGGCCCCTCGCATTGCACACGAATTTAAAACCCCCTTGCAACTGGTTTTGGGATATGCGGAACTGGCCAGAGAATTGATCGAGCGAGATCAAAAGGAAAAGGCTCTTAGGGCCCTTCAAAACATTCCGGAAGGGGCTCAAAAATTGATACACCTGGTGAATCAGATTTCCAATTTGGGCAAGCCGGAAAAAGAAAGCAAACAGATGCTGGATTTAAAAGAAGAGCTTGAAAAAACACTTTTGCCGCTTACGGATTTGGGGGTCATCAAATATTGCCGCATTGAAACAGACTTTCAACCCGATTTGCCAAAGGTTGCGGGCGACCCTGTTCAAATTGAACAACTGTTTCGCAATCTGATTGTCAATGCCGCACATGCCATGGAAAATTGCAAACGAAAGGTTTTAACATTGCGATTGCAAAAAACAGAAGATGCACAACATGTGATTGCAGAAATAGTCGATACAGGATCGGGCATTCGTGCGGAGGATTTGAACCTCATTTTTCAACCCTTTTTTACCACCAAACCAGCAGGAAAAGGCACCGGGCTGGGTTTGCCCATTGTCAAAACCATTGCCGAAAGGCACCATGCCAAATTGCATGTTGAAAGCCAGGTCAATCAGGGCACGGTTTTTCGGTTGATGTTTCCCTCTGGTGAAGCATCTGTCTGGACATCGGCCAACATGGTCGCCAGTTAAAACATGCGCAAAACGGGTGTTGATCCGAACAGTATGGGCAAAAGGTTGATGTCGATTTTTACCTTTTGCCTTTTTGTTTTGTATGCTACATTGTGTATCCAGATTTTTTGCAGGAGTATATGATGGATGTGTGGGGTTTTGGCAAAGTGCTGATGGTGATCGGCGCCATTTTGTTTGGCCTGGGCCTGTGGATCGCGTTTGGGCCAAAGATTCCATTTCTGGGGCAATTGCCCGGCGATATTTATGTAGAACGCAAGGGTTTCAGCTTTTCCTTTCCCGTTGTCACATGTCTTGTGGTCAGTGTGATTGCCACGGTTATTTTGAATGTATTTTTAAAAAAATGAAACGCTCTGAGTATTTTTACGAGTTGCCCGAAGCATTGATTGCACAGTTTCCAGCTGCCAAACGCGATGAGGCGCGGTTGTTGGTTCTGGATCGCCAGCACCACCGGCTTGCCCATCATGTGTTTTGCGATTTGCCGGGTTTGTTGCGTTCGGGCGATTGCCTGGTCTTGAATGAAACGCGCGTGTTTCCCGCGCGGCTGTTTGGGGTTCGGCCTGCAACGGGCGGGGCTGTGGAGGTGTTGTTGTTGCGGCAAGATGGCGATTGTTGGGAGGCCATGCTGAGGCCCGGTCGCCGATTGCGCGAAGGGGCTGAAGTGGTTTTTGAAGGGTCCAATACAAAAGCCGTGGTTGAAGCGGTGTTGCCGTCGGGCCATCGCCGGGTGCGTTTTGTTGGGGATGGAACAATAGAGGATTTGTTGTCTGCCCAGGGGCATATTCCGTTGCCACCCTACATTCGACGCGATGATTCACCCGAAGATCGCGAGCGGTATCAAACCGTTTATGCCCGCGTGAGCGGGTCGGTTGCCGCACCCACTGCCGGGTTGCATTTTACGCCTATGTTGTTATCACAGGTTGAAGCAATGGGCGTGTCGGTTGCACGCGTGGTGTTGCATGTGGGGCCGGGCACATTTAAACCTGTTACGGCAGATGATGTTCGCCAGCATGAAATGGATGCCGAATTCTGGGAAGTGGATGATATGGCTGCAGACACCGTCAATCGCTGTCGGGCAAAAGGCGGGCGGGTGATTGCGGTGGGTACCACTTCTGTGCGCACGCTTGAGACTGCGGCGATCAACGAGGGTTCGACATGGCAGTTAAAAGCCGGTTCGGGCTGGACGCGGTTGTTTATTTATCCCCCGTATGCGTTTAAACTGGTTGATGCAATGGTGACCAATTTCCATTTGCCAGAGTCCACATTGTTGATGCTGGTTTCGGCTCTGGCGGGTCGCGAATTTGTTATGCAGGCCTATCAAGAGGCCGTGCACCAGCAGTATCGGTTTTACAGTTATGGCGATGCGATGTTGATTCAGTAAGGAGGCTTTGATGCCCAATTTTCCGATTGTGGATACACACGTTCATTTGTGGGATCCAGAAGTATTGACCTATCCGTGGTTAAACAGTGTGCCATCACTCAACCGCGCGTTTTTGCCCGATGATTATCGCAAACATTGCGGGCCTGTTCAGGTGGAACAGATGGTGTTTTTGGAGTGTGACCTCGATCCTGGTCAGTATTTGGAAGAAGCCCGGTGGGTGTCTGCGTTATCCCAAAATGAAGAACCGCGTTTGACGGGCATTGTGGCCCATGCCCCTTTGCAAAAGGGCGATGCGGTGCGGGCTGATCTGGAAGCGTTATCACAGGTTTGGGGCGTAAAAGGCGTGCGCCGATTGATTCAGTCAGAAGCGGTGGATTTTTGTGTGCAATCCTGTTTTGTAAAAGGTGTGCAGGCTTTGGCCGATTTTGGACTGAGTTGTGATTTGTGCATTTATCATCCGCAGTTGGCCAATTTGATTGCGCTGGTGAAACAATGCCCCCAGGTCAATTTTGTGCTGGATCACATTGGCAAACCGGGAATTAAAAATGGGTTGCTCGATCCGTGGCGCAAAGAATTAAAACAATTGGCCGAATTTCCCAATGTGTGGTGCAAAATGTCGGGGGTGGTAACCGAGGCCGATCATGCCGGGTGGAAACCCGAAGATTTGAAACCGTATATTGACCATGTGATGGCGGTGTTTGGTTTTGACCGGGTGATGTATGGGGGCGATTGGCCAGTTTCAACACTGGCAACCGATTATCCAACATGGGTTAGAGTGCTCGATGAAGCCCTGTTGGGTTGTTCGGAAAGGGAATTGAAACAGGTGTATCGCGAAACGGCCATTGCGTTTTATCGGTTGTAAGTTCTTAAGCAAAAATAATAGCATGAACCAGTACTTTATGAAATAGGCTGACAAATTCCCCTGAAATCCCCTTTAAAAAGCTTATCTTTTATCACATTTTTTTGCCTTCGGCGACTAACTTTTTTTCAACAGCAAAAAAAAGTAAGCAAAAAATGCCGTCCCTCAAGCGCCGGGAGGGCTGATTTTCCGCGAATACCCTTACCGAATGCTCAACATGAAATGGCCTGCCAGCGAGAAAGGTGTTTCAGGAGGCATTGCACAACGGAATCGCGCGGAAAATCGGCAGACGGCCTTTTTGAATGAGTTTTTGTGCTTGAGTGTTTATATGCTGAATCTTTTTTTGCCAAAGCAGGTCACATATCATGTCATGTCATTTGGATGATTGGAGAATTTAAAGTGAAAATTAAAAGCTACGAAACCTACGTGCTGGGCACCCCCTGGCGCAATTTAACGTATTTGTTCATTGAACTGGAAGATGGTACGCGCGGGGTTGGTGAGGCCCGTGTGCTGGGCAAAACGCATACGGTGCTCGAATTTTTGCGCGATGTCAAACGGCATTTTCTCGGTTGTGATGTGTACGATATCGAAGATATGTATCGCCGGTTTACGTTGCTCGATTTTGGCGTGCCCGGCGAAGTGGTGATGACCGGGTTGGCGCTGGTGGAGATGGCATGTTGGGATTGCATTGGCAAGCTGGCCAAACAGCCGGTGTACAAGCTGATTGGCGGCAAAACAGTGGATCGCATTCCGGCCTATGCCAATGGGTGGTACACGGTGGAACGCTCACCCGAAGAGTATGCAAAGGCTGCAAAAAAGGTCGTGGATGCCGGGTATTTGGGCATGAAATTTGACCCGTTTGGCAATGGCAATCTGGAGTTGTCGCGCGATGAATTTTTCAAGTCGATCGATTTGATTGAGGCCGTGCATTCGGTTGCCGGAGATCGGGTGCAGATTTTTATTGAAATGCACGGGCGGTTTGCTGCGCATCAGGCCATAGAGATTGCCAAAGAGATTGAGAAATTTCGCCCCGGATGGATTGAAGAACCCACGCGGCCCGAAGATTTGGGCGGGTTGGTCAAGGTGGCACAGCATACGTCTATTCCAATTGCCACAGGAGAGCGGCTTTATAAAGCGCCCGAGTATCGCGATTTGTTTCCCATGCGCGTGGTGGATATCATTCAGCCCGATTTAAATCAGTGCGGCGGGTTGTTGGAGACCAAAAAAATTGCCTCCACAGCGGAAACGTATAACGTGATGGTGGCTCCGCACAATGTGGGAGGGATTATTACCACGGTGGCCACTTTGCACTTGATGGCAAGTTTGCGCAATGGCAAAATTTTGGAGCATTTCAACGATTTTGCCGATGCGCATGTCAAAAAAGCCGGTAGCCCGTATCCGGAAGTGGTGAATGGGTATTTTGAATTGCCAGGAGGGCCGGGGTGGGGCGTGGAAGTTGATATTGATTTTTTGAAGGCCCACGAAGGAATCAAGGTCGATGGCGTTTATGTCGATCCGGGGCTAAACATGTTTGTCAATGCCGATTGGGCCATGCGCGCTCAGGAAGCATATAAAAAGTAGTGCAGCAGGTGCGACTCGGTGAGTCGCCCGAACATGAGATTAATATTCAGGAGCAGATTCGGGTGAATTGGGCAATTGTTCTGGCAGCTGGCACAGGAAAGCGGATGGGCAAATCCGTGCCGAAGCAGTTTTTGGATTTATCCGGGCGTCCGGTGTTATCATGGACATTGATGGCTTTTGAGCAGGCGTCAAGTGTGGATGCTGTGGTGCTGGTTACCTCGGCTGAGCAGGTGAATTTTTGTCGTGCACAATTTGGTTCTGGCGCTGGCTTTGGCAAGGTGATTGCCGTGGTTGTCGGTGGGTCTGAACGCCAGCATTCGGTGGCCGAAGGGATGAAAGCTGTACCGAAAAAGGTTGATGTGATTGCCGTACACGATGGGGCACGCGCATTTGTGATGCCCGAAGATATCGATGCGGTGATTTTGGCTGCACACACCCATGGGGCGGCTGTGCTGGGCACAAGGGTGACAGATACCGTGAAGCGCGTGGATGGCGACCGTGTGGTGGAAACGCTAGATCGATTGTGTTTGCGTACGGTTCAAACGCCCCAAGCTTTTCGGGCCGATGTGCTTCGCCGGGCGCACGAGGCTGCGGTTTTGTCGGATTATCTGGGCACCGATGACACGGCCCTGGTTGAACGGTTGGGCGAACCGGTGGTCATTGTTCCGGGGCGTTTGGACAATGTGAAAGTGACCACGCCAGATGATCTGGAACTGGGGCAATACATTTTGGAGAAAAGAGGCCGCGTGATTTCTTCTTTGCGCATTGGGCAAGGGTATGATGTGCACCCATTGGTTGTGGGGCGACCGCTGATTTTGGGCGGTGTTCACATTCCATTTGAAAAGGGTTTGTTGGGACATTCCGATGCCGATGTGTTGATTCATGCGGTCATGGATGCCCTGTTGGGTGCTTTAGGGGCTGGTGATATTGGCCAGCATTTTCCCGATACCAGCACGGCCTATAAAGACATATCCAGCCTGGTGTTGTTGGAACACGTGGTCGGGGTTATGCGGCAAAAACAAGCTGTTGTTGTGAACGTGGATGCCACCGTGATGGCACAGCGGCCCAAACTGGCCCCCCATATTTTGCAGATGAGGACCAACATGGCCAAAGCACTGTGTGTGTCGGTGGATTGTGTGTCGGTGAAAGCCACCACCACTGAAAAATTGGGTTTTGTTGGGCAAGAAGAAGGGATGGCGGCTCAGGCCGTGGCACTGGTGCAGATCACAGGTCAGGATCATTCATAAGGGGATGATTGTTCGCCATAGGCTTTTTTGCAAATAAATAAGTGGAGGAAGAAGGCCAACGGTGTGACTTGAATAAGCAGCCTGTTGTTCATGCGCATCATTTGATGATCGGAGTGCATTCACTTTGGCTTATTTCACGGAATTCTGGAACACATTTCTGGTCTTTTTGGACCATCAACCGCCCGGATGGATTTATTTTTTTCTGTTTGTCGGGGCGTTTATGGAAAATTTGTTTCCCCCCATTCCGGGTGATACGCTGATTGTGTTTGGGGCCTATCTGGCAGGCAGGGGAGTAATTTCCATTTGGCCCGCTTATCTTGCAATGTGGGCAGGCAGTGCACTGGGATGTTTGGCCGTTTATGGGCTGGCTTTCTGGAAAGGGCGAGCCTTTTTTTTGCGTTTGAATATTCGGTTTTTATCAAAAGAAAATATGGATTATACCGAGCGCTGGTTTTCGCGGTATGGCAACAAGATTATCGTTTTTAATCGCTTTTTGCCCACTGCCCGCGCATTTGTGGGCCTGATGGCCGGCATTGGCCAGATGCATCCGGTGCGCATGGTCATGTATGTTATGCTGGGTACGTTTTTATGGAACAGCTTGCTGGTGTATTTGGGTTTGATGGTTGGCAAAAACTGGCAGATGGTCATTGATATGATGAAGACCTATAACCAGGTGGTGTTGGGGATGATGGTGGTTGGGGGAATTGGACTGTGGTTTTGGCACCGAAAAAAAAAGGTCAAAATCAAGGGTTTGGCCGATGAGGAGGATATGGATATCAAGCTGGATCGGCAGGCATAAACTATTTTCAAGATTAAATGCAACACGAGCGGATTGTCGTTTTGAGACCTTAGGATCTGAGGTTTTTTGTTTTCCAACCTCGATTTTTAAATTTAGACCTTCACCTGAAGCCCTTTTGGGCTTATTTTTTTGTGTGGGTTATTGTGCATTCTCAATCACAGTGGGGTTTATATGAAAAAAATCCGCGTTGGTGTGTTATTTGGCGGCAAATCTGCTGAACATGAAGTGTCTTTACAATCGGCCCGCAATATCATGGATGCCATGGACAAAAACAAATACGAGGTGGTGCCTATTGGCATTGACAAGGCAGGGCGCTGGTTTTTAAACGATGTTACCCGGTTGCTACCCGAAACCAAAAGCCTGGATGCTGTACAAGATCAACAGGCCCTGGTGGCACTCATTCCCGATGGGCGTGGTGAACTGATGCGCCCATCGGCTCCAGGAACCCTGGGATCGGTGGATGTGGTTTTTCCGATCTTGCATGGACCTATGGGCGAAGATGGCACGGTGCAGGGTTTGTTGCGGTTGGCCGATGTGCCTTTTGTAGGGCCTGGGGTGTTGGGCTCGGCCGTGGGGATGGACAAAGATGTGATGAAGCGTTTGATTCGCGATGCGGGCATTCCAACACCGCCGTTTGTGACGGTGATGCGGACGCGCCGGAACCAATTAGATGCAGATGCTGTGATCGCCAAATTGGGATTGCCTCTGTTTGTTAAACCGGCCAATTTGGGATCGTCGGTGGGCATTAACAAAGTGAAGGTGAAGGCCGAACTGGATGCGGCACTTGATGAGGCTTTTTATTATGATGACAAGGTATTGATTGAAGCCTTTGGTGGGCGTCGGGAAATTGAATGTGCTGTGCTTGGCAATGAAGATCCCGAAGCGTCCATTCCGGGTGAGATTATTCCACAGCACGAATTTTATTCTTATGAAGCCAAATATTTGGATGAACACGGTGCAATTTTAAAAATCCCGGCCGAGTTGTCTCCTGAACAGGTAAACGAAGTGCAGGATCTGGCCATTCGCACATTTCAGGTGTTGTGTTGTGAAGGCATGGCGCGGGTTGATTTTTTTCTGACAGATGATGGACAATTGCAGGTCAATGAGATCAACACCATTCCCGGATTTACAAAAATTAGTATGTATCCCAAGTTGTGGGCGGCCAGTGGGCTTTCTTATACGGTATTAATTGATAAACTGATTCAACTGGCCATTGCACGGTTTGAACGCGAAAAAAAATTAAAAACATCGTTTTTTTAATTCACTCACGATACACGCGCAATCCAAATCGATCTGTTGTGGCTCATCCTTTTAGCGATCAGTCTGTCCACATTCTCAAAGATTTGCCATCTCACTTGAACGATGAGGCCATCCATCACTGAAC
>CAXNEV010000098.1:0-9623 GCA_964200925.1 Candidatus Latescibacterota bacterium
ATTAGCCGACAGGAAACGTTGGATGAGGCCCGTCGGCTTGGGGTGATTGATTCGGGCTATCCTTACGATGTGATGGCCGATGGTGTTGGACGCGCTGATCTGGTATTTTTGTGTGCGCCCATTTTGCGCATTCTTGAGCAATTGCCCCAGGTGATGGCTTCGGTTCCGGCAGGGTGTGTGGTGAGCGATGTGGGCAGCACCAAACGTGCGCTGGTTGATAGGGCCGAAGCTCTGGGCCGCGAGGGTGTGTATTTTATTGGCGGTCATCCGATGGCCGGGTCTGAAAAAAATGGCGTGGGTGCTGCCGATCCGTTTTTATTTGAAAATGCGCTGTACGTTTTAACACCCGCTGCGGGTGTGCCAAACGAACGGGTCAATACTTTAATTGATCTGGTGCATCGATTGGGCGCAAGGCCCATGCAAATGGATGCGGCCACGCACGACCGAGTGGCATCAGCGGTGAGCCATCTGCCGCAGATGATGGCCACCACGCTGGTGGGGCTGGTGGGGCGGCTTCACGAACGCGATGGGTTGCCGCTGCAAATGGCAGCCGGTGGGTTTCGCGATATGACCCGCATTGCATCGAGTTCATTTGCAATGTGGCGCGATATTTGCCAAACCAATGCCGAAGCGATTCGAGAAATGATTGATGCGTATATTGAGGCATTCACCGCCATTCGGAATCGGGTGGGAAATGAGGTTTTATTGGATGATTTTACATATGCCAATCACATTCGGGCCACCATTCCCAAAGATTCAAAAGGCTTTTTAAATCCGTTGCACGAAATTTTGCTGGTGGTTGCCGACAAACCCGGTGTGATTGCCGATGTGGCGTCACGATTGGCTCAGGCAAATATAAATATTGAAGATATTGAAGTGCTCAAAGTGCGCGAAGGCGAAGGGGGAACCATTCGCATGGGCTTTAATCGGCAACGGGATGCCGAACGTGCGGTGGCCATTTTGCTGGAGGCAAATTATCAAGTGCGGTTGCGGTGAAAATTTAAAATATGTGAAAGACTAACGATGGACATGAAAATACGTTAGAACATTGAACGTTAACATCGTATAAACCATGCGATACGATTCTGGTGGGGGTGGGTTGGAACGTGTTAACGTTTAAACGTGCAAACGTGCTTTTCTGGTGGGATTTTAATTTTTGTGGAGGCCTATGGGGGACACCTGGACGGTTAAAGAAATACGCGGGTTAATTGGCGAGTGTGATGTACCTGGGAATCCCGATTTGACCCTGATGGCCATGGCCCTGTCGGCCAAAGCCCGAGGGGAGTCTATTATTCGACATGGGTCACAACGCCCCGAAGTGAAACCCCTGATTGAGGCATTGGCACATCTGGGTGTGGGGGTGGGGGTATCAGATACTGAAATGAAAATTGCGGGCGGATCGATAAAAAGCGCAGAAGGCCAGATCGATGTGGGTGATTCGCCCTTGTTGCTGGGGTGTTTGGCGGGATTAACGGCGGGTGCAGAATTTCGCACCCGGTTTACAGGGCGGGCCAATGCCCAAGGTGTGGTTGATGCACTCAAAACATTGGGCGCGTTTGTGGATACACCATTTGATGGGGTGTTTCCGTTGGCCGTTGGCGGACGAGGTATAAAGGCGGGAACAGTTAAAATTGACATGCCAGATACAACGGTCAAAACGGCGTTTTTTCTGGCGGGTGTTGATGCTCCTGGCGAGGTGAAATTGTTGCAACCTTCGGCAGGGGATGATGATTTTGAAGTGTTGTTAAAAGCTTCCGGGGTGGGGCTTGAAAAAATCAAAGAAGTGGGCAAAGAGGGATATCTCTTGTTTTTAACAGGGCCCCAAATTGTGCAACCAACGTTGCACGATTTGGCGGGTGATCCCGATGCGGCACTATATTTGTTGGGCACAGGGGCCATGTTGTCACAAACCAATCTGGCGGTACACTATGTTGGCAACGATTGGAAGACGCGCCGCTTGCTGGAATTATTGCGCCGATTTAATGCCCAAATAGACATTCAGGTGGCGCGGTCTTTGTCAAAGATGTCGATTCGCACGGTGACGGTAAAAAAGTCGGAATTGCGCCGCACGCGCATTGCCGGTGAACAAACGGCTTTGTTTTTGAATGAAGTGCCTTTTCTGGCGGTGCTGGGCACACAAGCGGTGGGTGAGACGGTAATTCGCGATGCACAAAAATTGCGCGAAGGCCCTGTGGATCGATTGATGCTGATCACCGAAAATTTGCGTCGGATGGGGGCAAAGGTTGGCGAAATGCCCGATGGGCTGGTGGTTCAGGGGCCCGTGCGTTTGCAAGGGGCCGAACTGGATGCAAAGGGAGATGTGCGCGTAGGAATTGCCTTGTCTTTGGCTGGGCTGGTGGCTGAAGGCGATTCTGTAATTGTCAATGTGGGATCAATGGCAAGTGATTTTGCATCTTTGTTTCAAACCGTGGCTTCGGTTGCCAATGAAAAGAGGGTCTATCATGAAACTGCTCTTTAAACTTGCTGTGATGATTTTGCTGATCAATGCGGCTGGGGTTGTTTTTATTCGCTTTATCTACGATTGCTCCTGGCGAGAAAGTATTGATATTGCCGATGAATTTGTAAATGATTTGTTGGGCTGAGAGAGTAATGATTGGTTAAGGGATTATACCGATCAAGTTTTCATATTTTGTGCCTTCGGCGACCAGTGGGTGTCATAAATGGCACCCCTACAAATCGGTTTGCTGATTGGTG
Organism: Candidatus Latescibacterota bacterium; assembly: GCA_964200925.1. GTDB lineage: Bacteria > Latescibacterota > UBA2968 > UBA2968 > UBA2968 > CAXNEV01. The sequence goes on from CAXNEV010000098.1 coordinate 2,716, forward strand.
AATCAATTGTAGAGACACCATTTATGGTGTCGTTGGCAAAAAGTCGTTCCCTCAAGTGCCGGGAGGGCTGATTTTCCGCGAACATCCTTTGTGGATGCATACCATGAAATAGCCTGTCAAGCGTGGTGGCGTTTCGGGATGTGTTGCGAAACGGAATTCGCGCGGAAAATCGGCAGACTGTTTTAAAGAATATCTTTTTTCCGCTCATTTTTATGGAGTCTTGCATTGACTATTCACGCAACCAGTCAGGTATTGGGCGTTATTGGCGATCCAGTGGCGCATTCGTTTTCGCCCGATATGCACAATGCGGCGATTGCGGTATTGGGTGTGGATTATTGTTATGTGGCTTTTCATGTGTTGCCAGACCGCATTGGGGATGCCATGCGGGGGCTGCGCGGTTTGAATGTGCGCGGATTAAATGTGACGATTCCCCATAAATTAGCAGTGATGGGCTATATGGATCGCATTTCGGAAGAAGCCCTGGCCGTGGGTGCGGTGAATACCATTTCGCATGAAGATGGCGAATTGGTCGGGTATAATACGGATGTTTATGGCGTGTTGACGGCTCTGCGAGAGGTTGCCGGGGTTCAAATTTTTCCGGAGCATTGTGTGGTTTTGGGTGCAGGTGGAGCGGCACGGGCTGTGACTTATGCGCTGGGCAATCAGGAGGGTGTGAGGCGTGTGACAGTGCTCAACCGCACGCTTGAACGCGCCGAGAATCTGGCGCTGGACATGGAAAAAATAACCGGCAAAACCATTGATGTGGGTAACATGAATACGGCAACACAAATGCGCGTATTTGCCGATGCAGGGCTGGTGATCAATACCACATCGCTCGGGATGTATCCCAAAATTGACGGATCGCCGCTGTTGGATGTGAAAGCCGTGCATCCCGATCTGATTTTGTACGATACCGTATTTAACCCATTGGAAACATCCATGATGCGGGCGTTTAAATCGGTGGGAGCATCGGCATTTGGCGGGTTGGATATGCTGGTGTTTCAGGGGGCGCGGTCGTTTGAGATATGGACGGGCCTGATGCCATCTGCTGCGGTGATGAAGCAGGCCGTTATCGGGCGATTCCAGAAATAGTGCGGAGTGCGGAGTGCAAAGTGCGGAATGAATGCGGGGTTTCCACACATATAGATACGCACTTGGGTTGTCAGGTGAGCGGTGGGGGCTTTTTGCGGAAGGATTTTGATTGGTCGATCGCGAGGTGTTGTTAAAACCCGACGCAAAACGGGCTTTTGTGCGCCGGATGTTTGATGGGATTGCCACTACGTATGATTTGCTCAACCATGTGCTGAGTTTGGGCATTGATATTTTATGGCGCAAACAAACCATCAATCTGTTGCGGCCCGAATCGCACTGGCGCATTCTCGATCTGGCAACGGGTACGGGAGATCTGGGTTTTGAAAGTTCAGGGCGATTTGCCGGTTTGCGGGTGATTGGGGTTGATCCATCAAGGCCGATGCTGCGCTGTGGGGTGGCCAAAAATGGTTCTCGGACAAATGCCCTGAAATTTTTGTGTGGGGATGGCGAGCGTTTGCCATTTCCAGATGCGACTTTTGATGGGATAACCATTGGGTTTGGCATTCGCAATGTGGCACAACTCGATCTGGCAGTGTGTGAAATGTTTCGGGTATTAAAACCGGGAGGCCGCGCTGCCATTCTGGAATTTTCGCGACCTCGCAATCAACTGTTTCGCCAGGTTTACAATTTTTATTTTCAACATATTTTGCCGCAAATTGGCCGAATGATTTCACGCGATCCAAGTGCGTATCACTATTTGTATGAATCGGTGATGCACTTTCCAGAAGGGGAAGAATTTTGTCGACGACTTTCGGTTGCCGGGTTTTCTCGGGTGGCGGAATCGCGGTTGAGTTTTGGCATTGCAACTGTTTATCTGGCTCACAGGGAATAATCTGTACGTAAATGGGAGAGGTGACGTGGCAAATCCGTTTTTGGAAACCATTGCACAGCAGTTGTCGGGTGCAACCGGACTGGCATTGGATGTGGTGGTTGATATGATTGAAACACCGCCCAAACCCGAATTGGGCGATTATGCGTTTCCATGTTTTTCGCTGGCCAAAACATTTCGCAAAGCACCCAATATGATTGCGCAGGAAGTGGCTGGGAAAATTCAAAAAACAGGGCGCATTGCCGATGTGCGTGCAACAGGGCCGTATGTGAATTTTTTTGTGAGCAAGGATAGTTTTGTTTCAGAAACACTTTCAACTGTACTAACCCAGGGCAAAAATTATGGCCGCAGTACAACAGGTCATGGCAAGCGGATCGTGATTGATTTTTCACATCCCAATATTGCCAAGCCTTTTGGCATTCACCATTTGCGTTCAACCGTGATTGGCAATTCGCTGCGCCAGATTTTTCGGGCGCTGGGGTATGAGGTAGTTGGGGTGAATCACCTGGGCGATTGGGGGTCTCAATTTGCCAAGTTGATTGTGGCCTGGAAACGCTGGGGCGAAGGGGAGTTGACCCCGGATATTACCATTCAAATGTTGTTGAATTTGTATGTGCGTATCCACGAAGAAATCGAAGACAATCCAGAAGTGGAAGAAGAAGCGCGAATGTGGTTTCGGCGGCTTGAAGCGGGTGATGCCGAAGCGGTGCGCATGTGGCAGGTGTGTGTGGATGTGAGTTTTAAAGAATTTGACCGCGTTTATCAGATGCTGGGCATTGCGTTTGAATCGATTGCGGGTGAGAGTTTTTATCAGGATAAAATGGCCGGGACGATTCAGCGGTTAAAAGAGAAAAAATTGACAACGGTGAGTGAAGGGGCAACCATTGTCGATTTGTTACAGTGGGATATGCCACCGTTGATTGCCCTGCGAAGCGACGATGCCACATTGTATGGCACCCGGGATCTGGCGGCGGCCGAATACCGCTGGAACACCTATCAATTTGACCAGATGCTCTATGTGGTGGATGTGGCGCAATCGCTGCATTTTAGGCAGTTGTTCAAGGTGCTGGAATTAATGGGGTATGGCTGGCATGTGCGCTGTAAGCATGTCGTGTTTGGCCGGTTGCGGTTTAAAGAAGGCGGGATGTCCACCCGCAAGGGCAAGGTGATTTTTCTGGAGGATGTGTTAAACGAAGCCATTCGTTTAACACGGGAGATTATTGATGAGAAAAATCCCGATTTGCCCGATAAAGAACAAATTGCCCAAGATATTGGCATTGGCGCGATGATTTTTGCCGACCTCGATTCGCGTCGGGCGCGCGATATTGTGTTTGATTGGAAAGAAATTTTGAATTTTAATGGCGAAACCGGACCTTATGTGCAATATACCCATGCGCGCTATTGCAGTGTGTTGCGGCGTTTTGATGGGGAATTGCCCCCGCAAAATGTGGATTTTGCGCTGTTGCAGGAACCGGAAGCCATTGAAGTGGTGCGGTGTTTGGAGCGTTTTCCAGGGCTGATTGAACGGGCCGCTGCCGATCATGAACCGTCGGTGATTGCAACGTTTTTGATCGAGTTGTGTAGCGCGGCCAATCGGTTTTACAATGCCCATCAGGTGATTTCTGATCATGCGGCGCTGACTTGTGCGCGTGTGGCCCTGGTGTATGGCATTCAGTCAGTCTTGTGGCAAGGGTTGTTTTTGCTGGGGATGAAAGCGCCTGAGAGTATGTAGAAGGGAAAAACATTCGGCTTGTTTGTCCATGATCTGCCATCGAGAAATCAAGTTGATGATCTGAAAACGCTATCTCTTTTTGGGGGATCGGATGAGGCTTCCCGATAAACCGATTTTTTTGACGGGTTTTATGGCCACGGGCAAAAGCAAGGTGGGTCGCATTTTGGCCGAGCGGTTGGGGCGTGCCTTTGTGGATACCGATGATCTGGTGGTTGAAGCGGCAGGCAAGTCGATTCCCGATATTTTTGCACAAGATGGCGAACCGGTGTTTCGACAGTTGGAGCATGAAGCGATTCAACGGGCATCACAAATGCCCTGTGCGATTATTTCTCTGGGCGGAGGTGCGGTAACACAGGAGCGCAACTGGGATGTGATTCGGGCTTCGGGTGTGTGTTTGTGTTTTCGCGCGTCGGTAGAAACAATTTATGAACGGGTGAGCAGAAAGCGCGATGAGCGCCCATTGCTGGCGGGTTTGGACGATGACGGGTTGCGCCAACGCATTAAAGAGATGCTGGAAAAACGCGCACCATTTTACAATCGGGCCGATGCATTTGTGACTTCGTCAGACGAATATTCGCCCGAAGACATGGCCGAGGTTGCTTTAGACGCATTGAAAGAAGTGTTTGAAAAGGCGGGATGATCCCGCCTTTTTGCTGTGTGGCTTTTTGATGGGGATTGTGATGGAAAACGTGCGGGTTGAATTGGGTGAACGCAGTTATGACATTGTGATAGGCCATGGGGTGCTGGGGGAATTGGGACGGTTGTATGTGGCAAACAAACTGGGCAAAACAGCGGCCATTGTAACCAATCCAACCGTGGCGGCCCTGTATCTGGATGGGGTAAAAGAGAGCCTGGAATCGGTTGGGGTTGATGTGGTGGTGGTAACGGTGCCCGATGGGGAAGTCTATAAAACGCTAGAAACGGCGGGGCACATTCATGGCGAATTGATTCGGGCGGGTCTGGATCGCAGGGCGTGTCTTGTGACTCTGGGCGGTGGTGTGGTGGGCGATATGGCCGGGTTTGTGGCGGCCACGTATTTGCGCGGGATCGATTTTATTCAGGTGCCCACCACATTGGAAGCCCAGGTGGATGCCAGTGTGGGCGGCAAAACAGCCGTGGATCATGCGCTGGGCAAAAATATGATCGGGGCATTTCATCAACCGAGGTTGGTGCTGATTGATACCGACACATTGAAAAGTTTGCCCGACCGGGAATTGCGCGCGGGCATGGCCGAGGTGGTCAAACACGGGTTGATTCGCGATCCCGATCTGGTGACATTTCTGGAAAAAAATATCGATGCTGTGATCCATCGCACTCTTCATGCAGATCAACTGGACTGGCTGATTGCTCAAAATTGCCGGATCAAAGCAGGCGTGGTGTCTGCCGATGAAACGGAAAAGGGATTGCGCGAGATTTTGAACTATGGCCACACGGTGGGCCATGCGGTGGAGGTGATGGGCAATTATACTCGCTACAAACACGGAGAGGCCGTGTGTTTGGGCATGCTGGCCGCCGGATATATTGCCGTGATAAAAGGCATGTGGTCAAAGCGCGATTTTGGCAGGCAGAATGCGTTGATAACACGGCTGGGCATTGCAACGGGTGCTGCCGATCTGGATGTAGATGTGATGCTGGAACGGATGGCCAGCGACAAAAAAGCCCGCAGTGGCGTGATCCGATTTGTACTGCCCGAACGCATGGGCCACACGGTGTCGCGCGACGATGTGACCCGCGAGGAAATGATTGCCGGAATTCGGTATATGCAAGAACGGTCGGGTTTTTGAAAAAGGAGGATTTCAAGATGAACGCTGCCACTACTAAGTCTCGCATACTGATCGCCGAGGACGTGGCGGTAAACGCCTTAATGACCACGGCCCTTCTTGAGAAGGAAGGGTTTGAGGTGGCTGTCGCTCAGGACGGGGAAGCGTGTATAGAAAAGGTCCGATCTTTCAGGCCGGATTTGATCATTCTGGATCTTATGCTTCCCAAACTACATGGGCTTCAAGTGTTGAGCCGACTGAAATCCGATGAGGAGACCCGAACCATTGGCGTCATCATCTGCACAGGGAAGACCTATAAAACTGAGGTGGATCAGGCCAGGGAACTGGGGGCTGTTGATTTTATCTCCAAACCTATTCGCAAGCAGGATCTGTTGCATGCGGTCGAACGGTTTTTTTCAACACATGCAACCGTGGCTTCTATAAAGGAATCCGATGTGTTGCGGGTTCCCCGTTCCGAAGATATCTTTCGCCCAAAGGTAAAGGTGGACCATGGCTCTCTCCGGCTTTGGGGCACTCGGGGATCCATTCCGGTCTCTGGGCCACGTTTTATGAGGCACGGGGGCAACACCACCTGTATGGAAGTGACCTGTGGCGATGAACGGATCATCTTCGACGCAGGGACGGGTATCCGGGATCTGGGCCTTTCGTTTATGTCTGGCAAACCCCGGAAGATACACCTGTTCATTACCCACACACACTGGGATCACATCCAGGGTTTTCCCTTCTTCGTTCCGGCCTATGTTCCCGGATACGACATCGTTATTTACGCTTCTCCCAACATCGACAAGGATCTGAAATCCATCTTTGAGGGACAACTCGACCGGGCTTATTTCCCCGTGCAGATGGAGGACATGAGGGCCAATCTTGAATTCAGGTGCCTCGACGATGAACCCATCCAGATCGGAGATGTAACAGTTTCCTGGGAATATACGCTGCATCCCAGTCCAACGGTGGGCTACAAGGTTCAGATCAAAGAAAAAAAACTGGCCTTTGTTCCAGATAACGAATTTCTAAAGGGCTACATGGGTATGCCGGACCGGGTCATGCATGACCACGAGGCCATTGCCGTTCATCAAAAGCTGATCGATTTTCTGGACGGTGTGGACATTCTGATTCACGAGGCGCAATATACCAATGAAGAGTATGTTACCAAAGTTGGTTGGGGGCACACGTCTCTGTCTAACGCCTGTGCTCTGGTTCGGCTCACCAACCCTGTGAAATGGATCATCATCCACCATGATCCTCTGCACGACGACGACTTCCTGCAGGAGAAGTTAAACCTCACACAGGAAATCATGCGGGATCTGAATTGCCAGACCGAGGTTGTTCACGCTCATGACGGCATGGTGAGGTATTTGTGAAATTCTCTATCGATCAGAAGATATACCTGGGTTTTGGGGTGGCCCTGCTGGTTCTGATTGTTATCAGCGGTGTCTCCTATTGGAGCGTAACCCGATCCATTGAGACTTCCCGG
>CAXNEV010000099.1:0-9604 GCA_964200925.1 Candidatus Latescibacterota bacterium
ATGTATTTTCGCGGCACCGTGATGGATTTGATGGCCATGCCCCATTACCATCCCACACTTGCAGAAATCCTCACTTACCCTGCCGAAGAATTGTCTGAACAAATTGCCAGACCATGACTTCTGAAAAGGACATCTTGAAGGGCTTTTTAAACTTCCTTGCCATCGCGCATATTTTTTAAACTGCCCGCCATAACGGCTGAAATTGGAATAAAAATGAGTGCGATCAAAAACATGTTTTGATACGAAATCCAGGCCACCAGCGCACCGCCAAAAATGGGCAAAAAACCCTGTGGCAACATAAACATATTCATGAAACTGGTGTAGGTAGGTCGCCGATCAGGCGGGGCAATGTCGAGGACATAGGTCATGCGGGCGGTGAACATGCCACTGGTTGCAAAGCCTGAAAAAACAAATGTGAGTGAATAAAAAGCAATGCGCAAATCAAATGACAGGTCAACGCCCATAAAAGCAAGAGGCACCATATTGTGATCGGGGACAAATCCAGTTAACAAGGGAATGAGGATCGAAATGCCCATAAAATAGGTGCCATAAACAAACAGGGCTTTTTCTCCCTGTTTGTTTGCAATCCATGCCCAAAGCACATTGGAAAAGATTGAACTGAATTGTGTTACTGATACAAAAACTCCAACATAAGCCGCGCTGATGCCATACACAGAAAGGGCATAGGGCACATAAAATGGCGAGGCCATCATGCTAAAAGCCCACAAAAATTGCACAATGCACAATCTCAGATAATTTGAATCTTCACGCAGCAATTTGAGACCGTTTAACATATATTCGCCAAATTTTTGTTTGCGCGTATTGGTGGGCTGAATCGGTTCTCGGATCTTGGAAAAAATCCAGACCGATAGCGCCGTTCCAATTCCCGATAGAACAAACAACAAGGCATAATTGCCAGGAAAATCCAGACCGCTGTGATCGCTCAGAACATAAGAAATGACCGCCCCCGCCCCCATGGCCGTAAGCCCGCCCACCAGACGGCGCACGGCAAACATGCGCGTTCGTTCTGCCGACGGAATGGCTTTGCCAATAATGTCCATCCAGGGCACATTGGTGGTGCCCATCATCGATGTGGCAATGCCATATAACACCATAAATACCAGCAACAAAATCAGTGGGTTTCCAGCTCCGATCCAAAAAACCATCACCCCGGCCAAAATCCACACCAGACTGCGCAACATACCGGCAAAAACAAACAGTGGCATTTTGCGCGGTTGCGGCTCTATGATGCGCGAAATAAAAACCTGAGGCCATGCCCATCCAATGCGCATGAGTGCCCCAGCAAGGCCAATGAGCACACTGGATTCCGTCAGGGTTTGCACAAATGCGGGCAAAACCAGATCTGAACTGACAAAGGTCATGGCCATCATCATTAAGCCGCCATTGTAAACCAGCAGGCGGGTGTTGCGCTGAATTTCCTGGCGATCTTTCGGATCGCCCTCCACACTCATCACTGGAGGGCGATCGGTTTGGGAATACTCCATCGTCGATTTTCATCCTTCAAAGTGACTATCCGCACATCCCATACAACCCTCTTATTCGGCTAAAAACCAATGGCATACCCATCGCGCCGGGGATCTGCCCCGCCCATCAGAGCACCTGATTCTACATCGCGCACAATGCCCTGTGCCCCACCGACCATGGGCGACCAATCGGGCAAGGCAACCATGTCATGACCGCGCCGCGCAAGGGCCTCACGTGTGGACAAAGACACTCGGCTTTCAATGGGCACACGTGTGCCTGGCACTTCCATTCGAAACCGTGGCGCTTCAATGGCGGCTTGAATGTTCATGCCATAATCGAGCAGATTGGTTAAAAACTGCACGGTGGTTTGTTGAATGCCCCAGCTTCCTGGCGTGCCGAGGGCTGAAAACAACTGCCCTTTTTGAAACACCTGCAAAGGCGACAAACACATATCGACCTTTTTGTGTGGAGCAATCACATTGGGGCTTTGTGGGTGCAAATCGCCCCATTTGATAAAATTGTTCAAAAACATGCCGGTTTTGCCCACAGTCATGCCAGATCCAAACCCCGATCCCAAACTTTGAGTAATGGCCACGGCATTGCCTTCCCCATCGATCACATCAAAATGTGTCGTGCATTCATTGATCCAATCGCCTGGCTGACCCGGTTGTGCCATGTTCGGCAGATTTTCAGACGGATAGTATTCTCCCCGATGCCCCATGGCCTTTTCGCCAATTAACGCCCGGCGTTTGGCTGCATAAGATTTTGACAGCAACCCTTCAAGGGGAATCTGTTTGCTGGCCGCATATTCCAAACGGTCGGCATTGGCCAGCTTGACTGCTTCAATAAACACATGCAAAGAGTGTTCTGAGTGATGTCCCAAAGTGGCAATGGGCAACCCTTCGAGCATATTGAGCGTTTGCAATATCTGAAATCCCGCACTGGGCGGGGGTGGACACAAAATATCAAAACCCCGATACGACGTGGAAATGGGTTCTGTCCACTCTGGTTTAAAGGCCTGCAAATCGGCCATGCTCAACCAGCCCCCTTCTGCCTGTATTGCGCCAGTCAGCTCCTGGGCCAAATTTCCGCGATAAAAATCCTCGACTCCCCCTTCAACCACACGCCGAAATGTGTGGGCCAGTTCTTTTTGCTGCACAATTTCCCCAGGCAACGGCGCACGGCCTTTGGGCATCACCACATGGGCGCCATTGGCGTACAATCGCCCCCCATTATCGCCCATAAAATTCGCATTGCGCACCGTGATGGCAAACCCTTTATCGGCCAGTTCAATAGCCGGTGCAAAAACGGTTGCCCGATCCATCGAACCATAGGTTTCCAGAAGGGCCAACCACCCGGCACAAGCCCCTGGTACCAAACAGGACATTGGGCCTTGTTCTTTGTCTTTTTCAGCTAAAAAAGCCGAAACCTGTGTGTCAAACGGAGTTGGCCCACAATAATCGAGCACCCGCACGCGTTTTTCTTTTGCCAGATAAATCATGGCATATCCCACACCAGCGATTCCCGACATATACGGTTCAACCACATTGAGCGTGGAAGCCACAGCCACGGCAGCATCAAACGCATTGCCCCCGGAAAGCAACATCTGCGCCCCTGCCAAAGAAGCCAGCGGGTGTGCACTGGCCACCATGCCCCGCGTGCCTGTAACGGTTGATCGATGCACCAATCCAGAAGATGAAAAAGCCATATCTGACACTCCTTTAGATTTCGGTGAAAAAATCCAAAAAAAGCCAAACTTCCCAAAACGCCCTTTCCTGAAAAACGATGTTCGATCATAATATATTCGAACCCGCCGGTCAATGTGAAACAAACAGCGAAAAAAACGCCATTGGAAGTCTGTTTCCAATGGCGTTTTTGCCAAACACCTGCACTTATTCTGGAAATAATTCCAAAATCAGTGGGTCATCGGGAGACAATTCACAAACTCTGTTTTTCAGCCGCGCAACCATTTCATTTGTATGCATCATTTCTTCATTGACATCGTGCAAACGCATATAGAGCAACTTGATTAAGCTGCTTAACAAATGGTGTGCAAATTGGGGATCTTCATCGAGCAACTCCTGAAGCCCAAATGCCGGAATCACCATTAAATGTGTGCCTTCTTCAGCCACCACGCGAGAAGACCGCACCTGACCGGTAAACACGCCCATTTCGCCCAGCACACGCACCGGATACAGGCTTTCGAGATATTTGCCAGATGCCGATTCGAGGCGCAAAACCCCTTCTAACAAAACCAGCAAATTTTCATCGACTGTGCGCGATTGACAAACCACCTCGCCTGGGGCTGGTTTATATAGTTTGGCAATATCGATCATTGCCCCAACCTGCGTATAATCCAGATCTTCAAATAAGGGTACATCCAGCAGCATCTTAACCAGCGGGCCACGATCCATGATGTTTGACATAAACACTCCCTGATTGAGAACGACCAGTTATCTGTTTTGTCAAATCTAAAGTCAGGATGTCTTTTTGGCAACTGCTTATCACACCGTTTCCAAATGTTTTGGCGTTTGAGACAACATCTTTTATAAACATTGACGCCTCCCAATCCACATCGTATATTTTCCAAACCTGTTCCTTATGGGTGCAAAAAACCTGCACTATTTTCGACAAACAATCACATGGTGTTTTCTTCCCAATCATCCAAGCGGGGCTGTTATGAATCCTGTTGAATTGACCACGGAATTTGTATCTTATCATTCGTCCAGTTATCTCAGCAATGCCGATGTGTCTTTTGCCATGGAAAAAAGAATGCGCCAGGCGGGCCTTGTGGTTGAACGCGTGACTTATACCGACGGTGCGGGTGTGTTAAAAGTCAATTTGGTGGGCAAAAAAGGAAAAGGTACCGGAGGGTTGGCACTGATGGGCCACAACGACTGTGTTCCCGCACAGGGCTGGGCCTGGGACCCGTTTAAAGTCATTCAAAAAGGCGACCGCATTTTTGGCCGCGGCGTGGCCGATATGAAAGGCTCAGTGGCCTGCATGATTGCAGCCGCCCAGCGCTTTTCGGCCAAAGAACTCAAATCGCCCATTTATGTGGTGGTCACAGCCGACGAAGAAATCAACTGTCTTGGAGCCGATTGCGTTTATCGCCAGTCCAAAGTACTCAAAGAATCCAAAGTGCGCTACGGCATCATTGGTGAACCCACGCAGTTGGATGTGGTTTATGCCCATAAAGGTTCGGTTAAAATCGCCGTGACATCCAAAGGCAAAGCCGCTCACAGCAGCACCGGAAAAGGGAAAAATGCCAATCACAAACTCGTGCCCTTTCTCAGTGAAATACTCGATATTGACAGCGAACTGCAAAACAATCCAAAATATTTAAACAAGGCCTTTAACCCGCCCCATTCCACGCTGAACATGGTCATTCACGGCGGAGAACAGGCCTCCAACATTACAACGCCCATAAGCGGGGCCACGATCAATATGCGAGCCATGCCCGGTCAAAACCTCGACCCGCTGCTTTCAAGGGTGCGCAGTTTGGCCAAAAAACACGGCGTGAGTGTCACCATCAAAGATTTTCTGAAGCCTCTTAATACCCCACTTGAATCGCGCATTGTTCAAGAAGCCCTCAAAGTAACTCGCAAACACAAGCCCAAAACGGTGCCTTATGGCACCGATGGGATGATCTTTGGGCAAAACATGGAACTTGTGGTTCTCGGTCCAGGCAATATTGCGCAAGCCCACACCATTGATGAATGGATTGCCATTGAACAGCTTCACAAGGGCGTGGACGTTTTTTCAGCGATGATCAAACGCTTTTGCATTGAAAATCCGGACTGACCCTCACAAAACGACAAACACCTGAAAATAAACGGTCGGCAAAACCCTTTGCCGACCGTTTGTCTGTTGAAGAACCCAATAGGAATTTTAGCCGCCGCTGATAGCCGCCACAAAATGGATCTCGCTGTTGTTTTGAACAACCGTGCGCAACCCTTCTTCGGTGATCACTCCGTCAATGGCAACAGCCAAACCCGGGGCAATGCGAGAATCTTCATACATCACGCGCGATTTGATTCCTGGATAAACAGCTTCGAGGTTGTTGATGATTTCGCGCAGCGTTTCTCCGGCAACTTCCACTTTTTCTTGACCCTGGGTCAGTTTGCGCATCAGGGATGGAATCCAGACCACCGGCATTTTTTAAGCCCTTCCATGGGTGCCATTTTTTTCCCACATTTTTTTGAGAATGCGCCCTGGCGACATGGGCAATTGTGTCATGCGGACCCCAACAGCTCTGTAAATGGCGTTGGCCACAGCCGCAGGCGGGGGCACAATGGGCACTTCTCCCACTCCACGCACCCCATAAGGGTGCCCGGGATTGGGCACTTCAACAATGTGGGTTTCAATCATGGGCAAATCCAAGCATGTTGGCATGCGATAATCCAACAAGCTGGAATTGCGCAACACACCTTTTTCATCATAGACATATTCTTCATTCAGCGCCCAGCCAATTCCCTGGGCCACCCCTCCCTGCATTTGACCTTCCACATAAGGAGGGTAAATGGCTTTGCCGGCATCTTGAAAAATCGACGCGCGCAACACCTCCACCTTGCCCGTTTCAGCATCCACTTCCACATCCACTATCACAATGGCAAATGCACCGCCCACCCCCGTGGGTTTTACTGTTGCCCGCCCCATAACAGGGCCGCCGGTGCGGTCGAGTTGGGCGGCCAATTGTTTAAAGGTGAGTGCTTTGGTCGGGTCTGACTTTGATTTAAACACACCCTCATCAAATGCAATATCGTCTTCTGAAATTTCCCACAATTTGGCGGCACGTGCCTTCATTTGTCCAATGATATCTTGCGCACATTTATAAGCGGCCCAACCGGTTGCAAAGGTTGTGCGCGATCCCCCCGTTACTCCTGTATAACCAATAGAGTCGGTATCACCCACCTGTGGGCGAATGCGATCAACCGATAACCCCAGCACTTCGGCCATTTGCATGGCAATGGAGGTGCGCGTGCCTCCAATATCCGTAGAGCCTTCAACCAGATTGATGGTGCCATCGGCATTGACGCTTGCAGAAGCACTCGACACACCCCCACCGTTGCCCCAAAACCCAGAGGCAACCCCGCGCCCGCGATTTTTGCCTTCCAATTTGCTTTTGTAATGGTCCGAATTTTTGACGGCGATCAAACACTCTTCATGGCCAATTCGCTTGTTGACCGGGCCATCGGCACGCCTGGTGCCTTCTCTGGCCGTGTTTAACAGCCGGAACACAACGGGATCTATACCCAATTTTTCGGCCAGTTCATCAACCACCACTTCTGCGGCAAAAACGGCATTGGTTGTTCCGGGGGCGCGATAGGCCGATGTGGAGGGTTTGTTCACGGTGACATCATACCCATCCACCAGAACATTGGGAATATCGTAAGGAGCCAGCATATTTCTGGCCCCTGCGCCAACCGGACAACCGGCAAAAGCGCCCGATTCATAGGCCAGCATACATTGAACAGCCACCAGTTTGCCCGCTTTGGATGCCCCCATTTTGACGGTGATATAAGATCCCGATGTGGGGCCGGTGGCCTGTAACACTTCGGTGCGGGTCATGATCATTTTTACCGGATGCCCCGTCTTTTTGGACAACAATGCGGCAATGGGTTCCAGATAGGCTTTGATTTTGCCTCCAAATCCACCGCCTATTTCCAGAGGCACCACCTTGATTTTTGAAACCGGAAGGCCCAGAATTTTGGACACCTGATCGCGCACGCCAAAAGCCCCCTGATTGCTGCACCAGATGGTCAGCAACCCATCGGCATTCCAGTGCACGGTGGCATTTTGCGGTTCGATATATCCCTGGTGAACCATTTCGGTGCAAAATTCGCGTTCAACTACAATTTCGGCCTGGGCAAAACCTGTTTTGATATCGCCCAGTTCCGTTCGAAAATGGGAGGCGATATTGCTGTGTTTGTCGGTTTGTTCTCCCAGCGATTTGGTCTTTTGATCTTCATGAACCAGCGGCGCACCCACTTTCATGGCCTCCCGCACATCGAGCACATGGGGCAACACTTCATAATCAACAACAATCAAACCCAGCGCTTCCTCAGCAATATGATTATTATTGGCCGCAACAGCCGCAACGGGATACCCCTGATACAAAACTTTGTCGTGGGCTAAAACTGCGGCGCACAAATCTTTAATGCGCACAACCTCTTCGCCCAGATCGGCCAGTTGCTCTTCGGCATTGATCATCAAATCTTTTCCGGTTACCACGGCTTTGACACCGGGCAGGGCTTCGGCTTTTGTTGTGTCAATGGATTTAATCCGGGCATGGGCATGGGGGCTGCGCAAAATTTTGGCATAAAGCATATCGGGCAAATTGAGATCGGTGCCGTAAATGGCCCGACCTGTTACCTTGTCTGTGCCATCGTGGCGTATGGGTCTGCTTCCCACCACTTTATAATCTGTAATGCCGAGATAATCCTGCACTTGTGTGGCCATACTTCCTCCTCAAAGCTTTGCCCAAAAAGCGGTGATATTCTTTCAGGCTCAAAAAATAAGTGCGAAGACAGCCCTTTGTCAAGCCCTATATAAATGAATTTTTATGCACTCAAAAATCCATTTAAAAACATATCGTTATGATAATTTTAGGATCGAAAAAATTATGGATCAGAGATCGATTCGACTTCAAACTCCCATCCGGTTAAATAGGCCTTTTGTTCATGGGTTTGCACCCAGGCCAAACGCGCGGCAATTTGAAGTCGAAACAGCGACAGATTGGTGCGTGTGTCCATTCCTTCTTTTACAGCGTCCAAATTTTCAAACCGGAGCCGCATGCCCGAGGGGCTAATATCCACCAGTTCGATCTGGTGAACAGCTCCCTGCACCACCTGTGCTCGCACTGAAAGATCAATGGGCAACCGCGTGTGTCGCCGTTTGCCCTTTCCTGTCAGGCTGTCTTCATGTCCTCGTTGGGTGTCGGATCGTTTTACAACAAATTCCCACCCGGTTACAAACTGATTATTCGAACAACTCTGTGTCCAGGCCAGACGCGCCATCAATGACAAAGAAAAAATGCCCCGATTTTTTACGGCATCAAATCCGCTTTTTAAAATATCAAAATCATGGCTCTTGATGCGCATTCCCGAAGAGCTGATATCGACAACCTCCAGGTCGTGTGGTTCGTCTTCATCCACACACAATTGTACGGGCAGATGAATATTGAGGCGTTTGTGGCGTCTCTTTTCCTCTGGCATACCCTCTCCTTGGCCCCCGGCCTTTTTATTGGCGATTCCCTGTGACTTGCAGGAAACACCTTTGCAATTTATCGGGCAAGGCGAACACCCGTTAATGTTTCATTGGTGCGGCAAACGGCCGAAAAATCAAGTTCTCCGGCCCCCAGACTGCTGGCTGCTGCATAAAGCTGATAAGCTGCCGCACCCAACGGCACAGGCACATCCATAGTCTTGCCCATATCCAGTGCGATGCCCACATCTTTTTTCATCAAATCCAGCATAAAACCAGGGGTAAATTGCCCTTTCATCAAAAATGCTGCCACACGGGCCTGAAACAATCCCGAATTGCCAGAACTGACACTGATCACCTGTCTCATCACTTCAGGATCTGCTCCGGCTTTTACACCCAGCGTTAAACCTTCGGCTATGGCTGCCATATTGATTCCGCCAATCAGTTGATTGACGATTTTCACGGTTTGCCCCACGCCCACCGGGCCAACATGAAAAATATTTTCTGCTTTTCCCATAGCATTAAACAACCCACTGCAACGGTCAAAATCTTCCTTTTCGCCACCGGCAATAATCGTCAGCGTTCCGGCAATGGCCCCAGTGTCACCTCCGCTGACAGGGGCATCCATCACCCGAATCCCTTTTTTTTGTGCCTGTTCATTCACCTCGCGAATGGTCATAGGGGAAATGGTGCTCATATCGACAATCAGCTTGCCAGCCGTGGCACCTGCCAAAACCCCCTCATCACCCAGAATGACTTCGCGCACTTGCGCATCGGCTGTGACAATGGTGATAATCACATCACACACTTGGGCCACGGCTTTTGCAGATGGGGCATAGGCAGCCCCTGCTTTTTTCATTTCGTGAACAATATTTTCGCGCCTGGCATAAAAAGTCACATCAAACCCAGCTTT
>CAXNEV010000100.1:0-9570 GCA_964200925.1 Candidatus Latescibacterota bacterium
AGGAGAGGAAAGAGGCGCGTAAATCCAAAAACAAATCGGGACAAACCAATAAACAATCGCGCAATAGGCTGTTTTCACTCGGTGTGAAGCCCGAAGTCTGGTTTGGTCGAGTCGATGGGGCTCACCTGGGCATGCAGGTGAAGCGAGGATCGAAACGCGACCGTTTTGGAATAGACGCTGCCGGTGCTTACAATTTGAGTTTAAAACGCTGGGATTTTCGCGGAGAATCTACGCTGCGATGGGGCAACAACAAACAGGGTTTTGTGACTCTATCAGGATTTCGAGGCACTGATTTGCGGTATGCATCTAACCTGTATTCGCAATTTACCGTGAGTTCTCAGCAGATATTTGGATCACCCGATTATTTTGATTATTTCTGGAATGAAGGGGCGCACACCCGGTTGGGGTATCGATTCAAAAAACAGCGATTGACTCTGTTGGGCGGGGTGAATGCGGAGCGTCATGAATCAATGGGCAAAACAACCGATTGGCACCTGTGGGGGGGCACCAAAGTTCAGCGTGTGAATCCGGCAATTTCGGCGGGCAATTTGCGGTCGGTTATGGCCAAGGTGATTCTGGAAGGAGAACTTGAAGGCCCGTCACCGATTTTTGGGCAACAGCGGCTAACGGTTGAAATGGAGCACAGCCGACCGGGCCTGATGCACAGCGATTTTTCGTTTACAAAATATCAGATGGTTCTCGACTGGCGGTTTAAAACGCTGTTTCGGCGTCGGTTTTTGCCCAATGTGCTGGATATTCGCGTGGTGGCACAAACCTATTCGGGAAAATTGCCGTTGCAGAAATACGGTATTCTGGATACATGGCTGGATGGTTTTTCAACATTTGGCGCGTTTCGCTCAAAAGTGGATTATCCGTATGAAGGCGAAAAGGTTTTTGGCGTGTTTTGGGAACACAATTTTAGAACGATACCCTTTGAATTGTTGGGCTGGCACTGGGCGGCAGAACATGGCATCGGGTTGATTGTGCATGGCGGACACGGGCGCACATGGATATCGGATGTTTCGGGGTTGGCCTATGCGCCTCAATATCAAGATCGGTTTCACCATGAAATGGGCCTATCTGTTAACGGGCTGTTCAATCTGTTCCGAGTCGATTTTACCAAACGGATAGACAAATCGGGATTTTATGTGAGTGCAGGACTGGCGCGGATTTTTTAAGGGACAAAATTGCACAAGGGTGTATTATTTTTAGATGGGGTGACCGGAAAAATAAAGGTGGTTGCGTGATGATTGAACAGAAACAGGACTCTTTTCAGACGATTTTAGATTGGATTCAAATATCGCGAGATCAGGCTTTTGTGGCTGTGAATCGGGCGCTGGTTGAACTTTACTGGCGGGTAGGGGCGTATGTCTCGCAACAAGTGGCGCAAGAGGGGTGGGGAAAGTCAACGGTTCAGGAGTTATCGGCATATATTCAGAAAAAACAGCCGGATATTAAAGGATTTACGGCTTCGAATATCTGGAGGATGAAGCAATTTTACGAGACTTACAGGGAAAATGAAAAACTCGCCACAGTGTTGCGAGAAATTGGGTGGAGTCAGAATCTGACCATTTTTTCTCGATGTAAAACAGATGATGAGCGGGCGTTTTATCTGCATTTGACGGTTAAAAATCAACTGTCTGTCAGAGAGTTGGATCGGCAAATCAGTGGCGGGGCTTTTGAACGGATGATGTTGGCCGATGGCAAATTGTCTGATGCGATTAAAAATCTTCCTCAAGAAACAGCCTCTGTCTTTCGAGACAGTTATCTGCTTGAATTTCTTGATCTTCCGGTTGGGCATTCTGAAAAAGATTTACAAAAAGCGATTGTGACTTCGTTGAAAGAATTTATTCTGGAATTGGGTGGCGGTTTTGCTTTTATCGGGCAGGAGTATCGCCTTCAGGTGGGCAATGAGGATTTTTATCTCGATCTGCTTTTTTACCACCGCGATTTGAACTGTCTGGTTGCTATTGAACTGAAAGTGGATAAGTTTCGACCTGCCGATTTGGGCCAATTGGAGTTTTACCTTGAAGCGCTGGATCGCGATGTGAAACGCGATCACGAAAATCCCTCTATTGGCATTTTGCTTTGTCGGGAAAAGGACGATGAGGTGGTGAAATATGCGCTTAATCGATCTCTTTCCCCTGCGGTTGTGGCAGAATATGAAACCCGGTTGATTCCCCGAGATGTGTTGCGGCGAAAGATGAATGAGTTGTATCAGTTATTGGAGCGTTCTGACAATCAGGAAAGTGAATGATGAACGAATTACACCTGCAAGATCGGTTTCTGATTCCGTATCATCTGTTGCGGTCAGATGCCGAAAAAAAAGAAATGCTTTTAGCGCATTATGGGAATTGAAATTCACAAACACACTCTTATACGATATTCTTCCATTTCCTGTTTTTTTCAGGAGGTTTACTCAATGCGGGTTGTGATGCTGGTGGTGCTGGTGTTGTTTGCATGTAGAACAGATGCGGCAACGTTGAGCGGTTTTGTGGCAGATCAAAGCAACGGCGAATCGCTGCCTTATGCCACGGTGGTGTTGCGCGGACAAGGCCCTCCCATTGGGGCTTTGAGCAATGTGGATGGGTATTATGCGTTGAAGGCGATTCCCATTGATACCACATTCGTGTTGACGATTTCTTATGTGGGTTATGTGAGCTATCAGGATACAGTAGTCTTTCGGACAGGTGAAGACCGGCGGTTGGATGTGCAGCTTTTGCCAGAGGCCATTGAAACACAGGAAATTATTGTGGAGGCAGATCGCGATGAAGAAGAGCGGTTGATTCAGCCGGGATTTGTCGAAATTGAAGCGGCCAAAATTCGGGATATGCCGTCGATAGGAGAAACCGATATTTTGCGCAGTTTGCACCTGTTGCCGGGCATTAAGTCGGCATCGGATATCAGTTCGGGGTTGTATGTGCGCGGCGGGGGGCCCGATCAAACGCTGATTTTGCTCGATCAAGTTCCGCTTTACAATCCGTCACACGCCTTTGGTTTTTTCTCGACGTTTAACCCCGATGCCATTCGCGATATGACTTTGCACAAGGGGGCTTATCCGGCCCAATATGGCGGGCGTTTGGGTGCGGTGTTAGATGTGCGCAACAAAGATGGCAACCGCAAGGGGTTTCAGGCCACGGGCGGGGTCAGTTTGATCGCGTCTCGTTTGACGCTGGAAGGGCCCACACCCAAAGGATCGTGGATGGTATCGGGACGACGCACCTATATAGATCCCATTTTATCGCTGATTCGCAGTGACAGCACCGATGTTCCGGCCTATTATTTTTACGATTTGAATGCCAAATGGAATCACGATTTGTCGGATCGCAACAAGTTGCAATTCAGCGGATATTTTGGGCGCGACAATTTGACGTTTGATATTGACGAGGATACGTTTTTCAAAATCCGATGGGGCAACACGGCATTTACAAGCAAGTGGACCCATGTGTTTTCTCCGGCGTTGTATGGCAATTTTATGGTGGCGGGAAGCAAATACACCAGCACCACATCGCTGAATATTTTTGACACGCCCATTTTGTTTACCAACAGCATTCAGGATTATACACTCAAAGGGGATGTGGACTGGTTTGCCACGCGCGATCACGCCTTGAGCACCGGGTTTTATTTGACCCATTACGATTTTGAATTTTTGCAGGAATTCAACCGCGAAGAACAGATCAATTTGGGCTTAAAACCCAATTTGTTTTCGGCTTATCTTCAAGATCACTATCAACCGGGATCTCATACGGATATTCGACTGGGCTTTCGGGGGAATTATTTCAGCGAAGGCGGGCGCTACCAACTGGAACCGAGGTTGTCGGTAAGTCAGACGTTGAATGATACCTGGCGTGCCAAATTCGCCGGTGGG
This sequence comes from Candidatus Latescibacterota bacterium, assembly GCA_964200925.1. GTDB lineage: Bacteria > Latescibacterota > UBA2968 > UBA2968 > UBA2968 > CAXNEV01. Next base: position 3,869 of record CAXNEV010000100.1, read on the forward strand.
TCTTATCACCAGTATTTGCAACTGGTCTCAACCGAGGCTTTTACCGGGGGCGATTTTTGGGTGCCTCTGGATGAAACTGTGAATCCGGGCCGATCATGGCAGGTCGTAACGGGGTTGGAGTGGGAACCTTCTGTGCGTTATCAGGTGTCGGTTGAAGGGTATTATACCGATCTGGCCAATCTGGTGGTGCTGGATACGCGGGTGGCCGCAGACAGTGAAAACACCACATCAGAAGCCGTGTTTGTCACTCAGGGTTCGGGATATGCCACCGGTTTAGAGGTTTTTTTAGAACGGCGCACAGGGGCCCTAACCGGGTGGATCGGATATACCCTGGGCTGGACACAGCGCCAATTTGCCGGGTTAAACGGGGGCAAAAAATTTCCACCCAAATACGACCGTCGCCACGATGTGTCTTTTGTGGCCAATTATGAACTGGGCAGGTGGACATTTGGTGCCAATTATCTTTATGGCACCGGTCAGGCCTATACACCGGCTTCGGCGCGTTATTCCCTGCGTTCACCGGCTGTGCCCGATTTGCAGGTTGAAGATCTGGTATTGCCCGCACTGCGCAACAGCGCCCGGTTGTTGCCCTATCACCGCATGGATGTGAATGTACAGCGCAAGTTCAAATTGTTTGGCACAGAAGCCGAAGTCTTTTTGCAGGTGTTTAATGTGTATAACCGGCGCAACGAGTGGTTTGTATCTTATAATGTGGACGATCCAGAAACCGATCCTGAAGTGGTCAAGATGTTGCCCATTGTGCCTACTTTTGGCATTAACTTTCAATTTTAAAAATCTGGAATGGCGAAAATGAATTCTCTTTTTGTAATAATCGGGCTGTGTGTTTTTGCGCTGGGATGCAAGGCCGAGCGCGATGCATCGAGTTTGTATGGGGCCGATGAATCGGGTATTCTGGTGGTTGATGGGTTGTTGATCGTGGACAAACCCCTTCCCTCTATTTTTGTGAGACAAACCGTGGGGCCGGGGCAAATTTATACCCGGCAGGCCGCTGCTGTGACAGATGCCGAAGTGGTGGTTGCCACAGGGGGGCAAACGGTTGTTTATCGTGCCGATCCCGATTCTCTGGGGCGGTATTTGCCACCGGCAAATGCGCCACTGGTTTTGCCAGAAAGAACGTATTCGTTAACGGTGCGTTCCCAGGGGCGACAAGCCCGTGCCCAAACCACAACGCCTGGACGGTTATCTGTTGTTGACGCGGTGTTGCTCGACGATCAAACATTGGCCGTGATACGCCGTTTTAAAACGTTTAAGGATGGAAAAGAAGTGGTTTATACAGCACCTGAAAATCAAGTGGCCTATCAGGAGGGTTTGCTGGAAGCGCGGTTTAATCCCCTTGCGGTGAAAGGGTATCAGGTGGGCATAGAAAGTCTGGATCGGGATTCGGAACTCGTTTTGGAATCGGATCTTCTGGACGAAAAAGATTATGCAGATTTAGAGCGTTATGGCAGTTCTCCGGCCTTTGAAGCCAAAGATGGCACGTTGCGACTGCCGTGGTTTGCCGTCTATTATGGCGGCCGCCATGTTCTTCGCTTTTTTGCTGTGGATGACAACTGGTTCGATTTGATCCGGTCGGTGCCCGAGTTTTTTCAGGATGGCGATGCCAATGCGTTTCAACCGGGTGGGCTTGCAGGTGATAATTTTGAGCGGCCGTTTTTTCATGTGGAAGGCGGGATTGGCATTTTTGGTTCGGCGTCGATGGATTCGCTGGGATTTTTTGTGCAGCCGAAAAAATAAAACAGTGTGGAGTTCAGCGTTCAAAATTGATCACAGGGAAAAGCCTCGGTTCTATCCAACCGGGGCTTTTGCGTTTTCAAGGCGAAAACAGGCAGGATGTTGTTATGATATTTTTTCAAAAATGGCGGTGAATGCCTCTCTAATTTTTCATGTAATCGTGAAATTGGAACGCTAACAAAGGGGCGCAAAAATGAAAAACAGGAATGGTTCAATTATGAAGTTACGGATGACCTGTCTCCATGTTGTGCTGGTGGTAGCGTTGTTGATGCAGATGGTTTTTATACCCTGTGCGGCGCAAGAGATGATCATTCTGAAAGGGTCGGAGACGAGTGAAAAAAATCTCAAAGTCGGCATGGATGTTGATGTGGTGTATCTCTTCGGAGGAAAGCAGACAGTAGCAAAAGGCTATGTTCAATCTGTCCGTAAAGATGTGTTTACCGTTCGGGATGGTTGGCTGAAAACGATCAAGTATGTGGATGTCATCACCTTGCAGATCAAATCTGAACAAATCAAACCTGAGCGAAAATTCAAGGGTAAATGGGTGCGGGTGACAACCGGAACCCACCCTGAGAAACCAGTAAAGGGCAGGCTGATAAAAATTTCTGCCAATGCACTGACCATTCACACGAGCAGAAGCAAAGTTGCAATCCCCCTGCAAGACATCGCCAATTTTGATGTGTCTATCGGGGTTAAGAGGAAAACCATACAAGGTCTGGGAATTGGACTTCTGACTGGGGCAACAATAACAGCTATTATGATGAGTAATGCTTCACCGGAAGAGAAATTCTTGGGATCTGATCGGGATTGGGCTCTTATAATAGGACTTCTTTTTGTAACGCCACCCCTTTGCGTTATAGGTGCTGGCATAGGGTTTTTCAAAGCCACTCACACCTGGCAAAGTGCGGATGTGCCCAACGTGAGTTTGAGCGTTCAACCAATGCAAAATCAGGGCTTGGGTGCAAAGGTGTCCATCGCACTTCGTTAGCCGTAAACCAAAAAAGAAAAAAGCGCCGATTTTAAGTCGGCACTTTTTTTATGCCCATCCGTGAACGCTGTGCCCACTTCCTGGGAAAAAGATCAGGTCAACAACAAATGACACAAGCACCCCTGTGGAGCGGCCCACAATCAGGCCAAAAAAGAGCGGGCGAAATTTGCGAAACAGGGACACACCTCCCACACGCACCACAATGGCTTTGAACATCCAAACGATGAACAGCGAGGTGATGACATGCAAAATGCTGGTGGTGGTGATGATGAATCCCACAGGATGCAAGGGCCACCAGGGCAGGCGATACCGCAACAGCGTGAGCCCCGCCATCAATAGGCCGCCCACAGAAAAAAGCAGCATGCGTTCCCACGAGGCGGGTTCGGGCGTTTTGATGGTGTTGACAATGCCGTCGTATAAACTTGGGGCATAACGCGTGAATGGATATTCGGAGAAATTGTAGGCTCCGTAGGTATAACCCAGATAGAGCACCATCACAATGTTGATCAACAGCGCGGCCAAAAGCCCCCCGACAAGAAGCCACAGCATGTTGCGTTTGGGGAGGTTTGTCTGATCGAGCACTTTGACACCCTGTGAAAGGGGTGGCATAAACAACATCCAGCGCAAGGCGTGTGATGTGGAGGCCGATGTGATGGTTTGGGCCGAGAGCACGTCTGTGCCTACCATATAAAATCCCATTTCGAGCGGGTCGGTTGGAATGCCCAGATAGAGCGTGCCCGACTCACACACAAAGCGCGCCATGGCCAGGTAGATGACGATGGTTGCCGGCACTGAAATGGCGATGAGCTTCAAATCAACGCCCGCCTGATACAACCAGGCCACGAGGTAAAGGGTGCTGATGATGAGGCCGATGAGCGCCATGCGATAGGAGATCAGTTCCTGGCTGTCATCAATGGCAGGGTCGTTGTGTCTGACTTTCCGCCAGACCAGGCGAAAATGGTGCCGGGCTGTCCACAGACCCCAGCCCACAAAAACAAACAGGGCACCCAGGCACTGCCACTGCACCAGCGGATCGCTCCAACCGCCACCGGCCTCATGCAGGCGGCCAAATTGAAATCCCACTTTGCGAATAGCGGCAATTTCCGACATCAACAACAGGTGGAAGACCCAGATGGAGAACAGAATTTCGAGTTTGACAAAGTAGGCAAACCCAATGGCGTAGGTGTTGATGTGTGTGAGCAGTGGCGGAAAGAGCCTGGCAAAATAGAACAACCCGCCATTGGGACTGGTAATGATAACAGGCCAGGTGGTGTGAAAATAGGAGACCATGTTCCAGGCGATAATGCCAAAGGCGATGCCAAATCCCGTCCAGAACAAAGGGCCGCGAAACAACTGCGGCCACCCGCTCTTTTCGTCGCCCATGATTTCAAGAATGGGGGTCACCAGCGGATAATCGAGGCGTTCGTTGTCAATCCACTGTTTGCGCAAAATGACCACGATGCACAAACAGGTTGCAAATCCGGCCAGAATGAGCGTAACCCACCAGAAAACAGGGCCTATCCACACATCCCACGGAATGGCCGCACCCGAGGGCAATCCTTCATACAAAAACCGGGTCTGGTTGCCGTCATTGGTGGGAAACAAAAAACTGGGCAGATAGGGCTGTACCAGATCAATCCAGCCATTTTCGGGTGTGGCCTGATAATAGGGCACAGCCATCACACCCAGCCAGATGCCCGTGAGACCGCGCGCCGGAATGAGTGCGCCAATTAAGCCCATGACAAAAACAATGCCCAGCTCATGCGCGGATAGGCCGGGGCGTTTCAATTGGGTTTTATAAAGGGCATTGGCTGCAACAAGCAGCATAAAAATGGCCAAATTGGCAACGGGAAGATGGGTGATATTAACAGAAGACGTGGTGGCTCCTGTTTGGGCATAGGTGGCCCAGGCGCTGGTCAGTGTTGAAACAGCAATGCCCATGATCACACTGCGCAAACTGATTTTTTGCTGTGTCTGGGACAACAAATCTACCTGAGGGGATGCGCGATCTGGTTGAGCCATGAGGATTGGAAATCTCCGATTGATGGTGGAACCTGGACAATTGTTATATGACAGCCAAAAAGGTCATGCAGGTATGAAACGGCATGAACGGACTCAAAGATAGAACTTTCAGGTGTTATTCTCCAAACATTTTTTGCAAATATTGAGCCGTCAGTTTTTCAGCGATCAGCAAAACCCTCTATCTCCTCATAAAGAGGCTAAAAAGCTGAAAGCCGACTGCAGATTGTTGTGCGCGTCATATTTTACACATCAAAATGCATATGAGACTTGCGCGGGTTTTGAGGCTGGTTTAATATATGCCCACAGGAAAGGAGGTGTGGTGATGTGTGGACGGTCGTTTTTTCGGATGTGCCGATGGTGCATATGTGTCATTGGCCTGGTTCATTCGGTTGCTGGCGCTGTTGTGATTGCCGATTACAATGCCGAAGTGCGCAAAAGCGATGGCCGTGTCGATGTGCCAACACTGGTGCGCCGGTTGCAGGAGTTGCATGTTACGGCCTATTTTTATCTGATCTGGCATAGCCAGACTGACTGGGATGATCTGGCGCTGTTTTTGCCAGCAGCCCAAACTGCCGGCATCGATGTATGGGTTTATCTGGTGCCCCCATCTGAGAGCCCGCCTTATACCACAATTTATTCAGAACCTTTTCGGCTCGATTATGTGCGCTGGGCAGAAGAAATTGCAAAATTGTCGTTGTTGTTTCCAAATTTAAAGGCTTTTGTGATCGATGATTTTTTTGCCAACAGTGCATTTTTCACCCCCAGTTATGTACAGACCATGCGCTTACGGGCACAAACCATCAATCCCGGCCTGACATTTTGGCCGTTGATGTATTACCGGGAAATTGACCGGTCTTTTGTGGATGCCTATCGCACAGTTATAGATGGTGTGGTTGCCGCTTATCCAAAAGATGAAACAACCGTGGCGCAGGCATGGCAA
>CAXNEV010000101.1:0-9534 GCA_964200925.1 Candidatus Latescibacterota bacterium
ATCCTTTATGCCTGGCAAACCCGTATTCTGGAAATTCGAGGTCGAAAGCGACCATCATTTTATCGCGTGTGACTTTGGCAAGCACAGAGGCTGCCGCAATGCTCAAAGACTTTTGATCTCCGCCCACAATGGACTGTTCAACAAAAGGGCTTTCGGGCACGGCATTGCCGTCGATGAGCACCCGGTCGGGTTGAATGGACAGGGTTTCAAGGGCTCGCCTCATGGCCAGATGGGTGGCGTTGCGGATGTTGAGGTGATCGATTTCATCCGGGCTTGCCTGGGCCACTGAAAAGGACAGCGCGTTTTTTTGAATTTCCGCAAAAAGGGCTTCTCTGTGTTTTTCAGACAGCATTTTGGAATCGTTTAAACCCGGTATAAAGGCATTTGAGGGCAAAATGACCGCAGCGGCCACAACCGGGCCTGCCAAAGGCCCCCTGCCGGCTTCATCAACTCCGGCAATATGGGCAAAACCGCGTGCTCTTAAATTGTTTTCCAGTACCAGCATCCTTTCAAGGCGCGCCCGTTCCTGTTCCTGTTTTTTTTGGTATTTCCTGGCGCGATGGGCCAGATTTTGCACCCCGGCACGAGGGTCTGTTTCAAGGGCATGGAGCAAACTTTCAGGCACGGGAAAGAGCGGGTCGAGTTGGCTGTGAATTTGTGCAACGGTTAACTGCGGCAAATCGGAAATATTCATAAAAACTCCTGAATCCATATTGAGAAAGCACGTTTGTTTTGCCGGGCACAAACAGGAAGATTTGTTTTAACGAACAGATATCGTTATCTTGTCAAAATGATTTAAAGGGTGGTTTAAAAACAAATATCGGTTAGATGTTCATTTTTTAAGGGTTATGAGATGGCTGAAGAAGCCAACATTGCCAATTTGAAGAAAATATTGCCGTTTGTAAAACCCTATTTGCGCCGGCTTGGTGGCGCCTTGTGCGTGACGATATTTCTGACCATTATAGGCATGACCCCTCCGCTGGTGATGAAATACATCGTTGATGATGTCATCATTGATGGGAAATGGGATATGCTGGAAATGTTGCTGTTTATTTCAATCAGCCTTCCCGTTTTGTCTTCGGTGCTTCGCATTACCAATACCTTTACCATTTCTTATGTGTCGCACCATCTGATTATGGATTTGCGCAAAACGCTTTACGAGCGGTTGTTGAAATTGCCCATGCGTTTTTTTAATGAGATGGGAACGGGAAAGATCATGTCGCGGTTAATGGGCGATGTGGCCACCGTGCGCGGCATGGTGACGATGCGCATTTTGAGTATTGTAACGGATTTTGTGACCTTTTGGGTGGCTATGTTTTTGTGTTTGGGCCTCAATTGGAAATTGGGGCTTTTGCTGATGGTGATGTTGCCGATGTACCTTTTTAATTATTTTGGCTGGCAAGGATCCATTCGCACATCCGTTCGGGTCTGGCGAAACAAAATGGATCGCGTGTCAATCGGTTTGCAAGAGCGTTTGAGCGGGGTTCAACTGGTCAAAGCCTATGGGCGCGAACGTCATGAAAATCGCGCTTTTACAGAAGAAACGCGCGAGACGCTTAAACAGGCCATGGTCACAGCCGTCTATCGGGCGGGATATGATTCGGGCACATGGGCCGTTTCGGGGTTGCGCAATACGGTCATTTTTTGTTTGGGGTGTTATTTTGTGATCACCGGAGAAATGACCTATGGGGCGGTAATGGCTTTTTTATCTTATGCACAGCGCATGTTTGATCCCGTTTTAAATTTAACACAAATGGCCATGCAGTTTCAAACCATGCTGGTTTCGGTTGAGCGCATTTTGGAGGTGCTGGAATGGCCCATCGAAATTGCAGACAAACCGGGTTCAAAACCTTTGCCGCCCATAAAAGGGCATGTGGTTTTTGAAAATGTCTGGTTTGAATACAAACCCGGAGAGCCGGTATTAAAGGGCATTAACCTCGAAATTCAACCGGGTCAATTGGTGGCACTGGTTGGCCATACGGGGTGCGGAAAAACCACGTTAACCAGTTTGTTGATGCGTTATTTTGATGTCAAGCAGGGGTCTATTCGCATTGACGGGTACGAATTGTGCGATGTTAAACTGCGCACGTTACGCACGCAAATTGGCCAAGTTTTACAAGATTCGGTGATGTTTAACATGAGCATACGCGACAATTTGCTTTATGGAAGGCCCAATGCTCCGGATGAAGATTTGATCAACGTGGCTCGCATTGCCGAAATCCATGAATTTATTATGCGCACCTCTTACGGATATGATACCATGCTGGGGGATGAGGGGATCAAATTATCTGTCGGTGAAAAACAGCGGTTGGCCATTGCCCGCGCCATTTTGACCAATCCGGGCATTTTGATTCTTGATGAAGCCACATCTTCATTGGATTCGTTGTCTGAAGCCTTGATTCAAAAAGCCATGGCCAATGTGTTAAAGGGGCGCACCTCTTTTGCCATTGCCCACCGGTTGTCAACCATTGTGAATGCCGATGTGATCGTGGTCATGGATCAAGGGCAAATTGTCGAAACGGGACGGCATGATCAATTGTTGCACATTCCCGATGGGAAATATAGGCAATTGTATCAACAACAGCATGCCGGCTTCATTGCAGAACCAGCCGAACTGGCAACGGGTTAAAAAGAGATATGAACGGTCTCAAGAGGTTTGTCAATATATACATTCGGCCTTATTGGTTCCGCATGTTTATGGTCATGATTATGGCGGGCATTACGTCGTCCTATTCTTTTTTGTTGGGTTTTATTTCCAAACTGACCATTGACGAAGTGCTGCAACTCAAGCCGGCCGGGCAGGTGGTTTGGCAAGGACAGGATACCGGGTTGTTCAAAATAGAACAATTGCCCCGACGAGACCCGCAAAGTACGATGCCGTATTTGGGCATGGAAGATCCGCCTTTGCGAACCAAAACGCGCACAGAAAAAATAACCTGGCTTTGGTGGATTTTTGTGTTGTATTTGATTGTTCGCTCCGCATTTGCAACCATCAACTGGTTTTATAATTACAACATTGCTTTTGTTGGACAGCGCATCGTTTTTAGAATACGCCTCGATTTGCATCAAAAAGTTCAGCAGTTGCACATGACCTTTTTTGACCGGCAACAAACCGGGAAAATCATGTCGCGAATTTTAGATGATGTGGGCCTTTTGCAAAGCGAAGTGACCACCACTTTTGTAGAGACCACGCGCCATGTGGCACGCATTTTAATTGGCATTGTCATTTTGTTGACCATCAATTTGGAATTGGCGCTGTTGGCGCTGTTGGCCTTGCCCCTGTATGTGTTTACTTACAAACTGTTTCAACGGGCGATTGCAACCACTTTTGCGCGATATCGCGAAACCTATGCCGATACGTATGGCATTTTAGAAGAACGCGTGAAGGGTGTTCGCGTGGTGTTATCTTTTGCCCGGGAAAAATGGGAGTTTCGACAATTTTTCAAACGGTTGGGCATGATTTTCAAATTGGGCGTAAAAAGTGCCATGCTCGATTCTGGGTTGGGCGCAACGTGTTCGCTTGTCAGCGGGGTGGCTTCTGGGCTGGTTTTTTATTTGGGAGCGTTAGAAGTTCGTTCGGGGCTGATGTCGGTGGGCGATCTCATTTATTTTAATATGTCGATGGGCAGTTTGTTTCAACCCTTAGTGGCACTGACCAATGTCAACGCCACCATTCAGCAAATGATGGTGGTCATTTCCCGTGTGTTTGAAGTATTGGATGAAGAAATTAAAATTCAAGACAAACCCGATGCGATCACGTTGAAAAAAATACAGGGCCGGGTTGCTTTTCAACATGTTTCTTTTCGGTATAGCGAAGTGGGAGATTATGTTTTAAAAGATCTCAATTTCGAAGTCAAACAGGGCACGTCGGTTGCCGTGGTTGGGCCTTCGGGAGCAGGGAAAAGTACGCTGGTGAGTTTGTTGATTCGCCTATATGACCCCACTGAAGGGGTAGTGCTTTTAGACGATTACAACATTAGGGATGTCCGGATTTCATCGCTGCGCAATCACATCAGCATGGTTCCTCAAGAGCCTGTTTTATTTTCTGGCACCGTGGTTGACAACATTCGCTATGGCCGCCAGGATACCACACCCGAACAGGTGATGAACGCGGCCAAAGCCGCTGAGTTGCACGATTTTATTATGACTTTGCCCGAAAAATACGAAGGTCGCGTGGAAGAGCGAGGGTCTAATTTATCGGGAGGACAAAAACAGCGGTTGGCTTTTGCGATGGCAATGGTCACCGATCCCAGCATTTTGATTTTAGATGATACGACCTCGGCCTTGGATGCCAAAACCGAAGCCAAAATCCAGCAGACCTTGGATCGCATCATGGAAGGTCGCACCACATTTGTCATTACCCATCGCATTTCAACGGCCATGAAGGCAGATCGCATTTTGGTGCTGGATAACGGGCGCATGGTGGGATGGGGGAAACACGACCGGTTGTTAAAAACGTGTGATGTGTACCGGCGTTTGTATGAACAACAACAAAAACAGCATGCCGAAGACGATTCAGAAATAGAACAGGTTGATGCGTTGTTGAAAACGTGACCCCCCCAAAAAAACAAAAAGCGGGGCATCTTTTTTTAGATGCTCCGCTTTTTGTATGATGGGTTCAACAAGGTTAAATGGTGCCTTCTTTTTTCATGTTGATATAAATGGTTGCGTCTTCTCCGTTGTATTTTTTATTGCATAAGTCACATCCGACACATGAGCGTTCATAACAATTTTTGTGAATTCGCACAGGATATTGTTTTTTAAATGCTTCGGCATTTTCTTCGCTGCCAAATACATAGCGTTCCTGATTGGGGCCAAAGGCCGCATAAACAATGATGGGGTCGCCCTTGTAATCTGTGAGGGGCTTTTCGGTCCAACTGTCAACCCCGGCCTGTTCTCGCACACGCGAATCGCGCTTTTTGCGAATTTCATCTTCGGTCCATGAAAATTCGATGTATTCGACATTCTCTTTGGCGACTTTAGCCCGTACAACCCCATCGGTGATGCCCAACAAAAAACCGCCTTTGGTGTCAAATGTCGTGCCACACTCAATAATATTGCCCGTTTTGAGATGGATAATCGATTTGCCTTCTTCGGGCGAAATGAAAGAAAACCAGCCGCAGTTTGAACAAACTGTGGTAAACAGGAATTGGCGAAGCGTTTTATGGCCACAGGACGGGCAGTGACCTTCTTCCATCAGTTTGATATCGCGAAGGGAAGCTTTGGCGGCTTCTCGCACAGTTTCACTGACTTCTACCAGGGTTTCATCCAGGTCGGCCTTGCTGTCCTGGGTTAAAAGCTCCATGGCTTCCTTGATCTGTTCTTGCTGGCCTTCTATAACAATTTGTTTCTCTTTGTGGGAGCCGTTTCCGGCATCGTCGTCTTTTTTAAAAAGTCTGTTGAGCATGGTATCCTTCCCGACAGAGGGAGGTTGATATGGGTTTACAACAATTTTATGTGATCCACGTATGACTGTCAATGAGATAAATTAAAAAGGCTGCGTTCAATTGAGCCGGTGCATGTGAAATCCTCCATCGACCGGAATGGCTGCACCTGTGGTAAAATCGAAATATCCCTGGGCGATGGCAGACACCACTTTTCCAATGTCTTCGGGCTGTCCCCAACGCCTGATAGGGGTGAGACCCTCGGCAATCAGTTTATCGTATTTTTCTTTTACCGGGCCTGTCATGTCGGTTTGAATAATGCCGGGTTGGATCTCATTGACAGGGATGCCATATTGGGCAAGCCGGTCGGCAAACAGGCGGGTCATCATGCTCAATCCGGCTTTGGAAATACAATATTCGCCCCGTGCGGTTGACGATGTATAGGCCGAAATGGAGGTGATGATCACAATACGAGGGGTTGTGACGATGCCTTCGTTTTTTAATTTAATCATGTGATTGGCCGCGTATTGGGTCAAAAAATAGGGCCCTTTTAAATTTGTGGCCATCACATCGTCATAACTTTCGACAGAGGTGTTGAGTATATCGGCTCGAACTTTGGGAGCAATGCCGGCATTGTTGACCAGCATATCGATGCGACCAAAGGTTTGAAGGGTAAAATCGACGAGTTTTTTCCCGTCTTCAATCGAGGTGATATTGGCCTGGCAAATGCGGGCTTTTTGTCCACGGTCTTGAATGTGTTTGGCCGTTTCTTCTGCGGCAGCCTGATTGCCTGCGTAGTTGACCAAAATGTCATATCCGGCATCGGCCAAACAAAGGGCAATGCCCCTGCCAATGCCTCGACTGGAACCGGTAACAAGTGCAACGGGAGCCATGAATCCTCCTACATAGTCCGTGTTTTGAAATCTGATGCATAACTGGTATATTGTTATCTGGAGACTTAAAATACACGATTCGCATCCTGTGGGTAGTATTTTTTACATTGATCTGCACGAAAAGAGGGACAGTGTGGCTATTCTGAAAGTTTGTCGCATGGGGCATCCCGTTTTGCGGCAAATAGCAAAACATGTTGAAACCCAAGAAATTGAAACAGAAGATTTTCAGATATTTGTCGATGATATGATTGAAACAATGGAAGAGTATGAAGGGGTTGGTCTGGCAGCACCTCAAGTGCATGTGGGACAACGGGTCGTGGTCATTCGCATCGATTCTGAACACGGAAATACAGCCGGTGTTTTGATCTTGATCAACCCTGAAATACACCCGGTGGAAGATCAAAAGGAATTGGACTGGGAAGGGTGTTTGAGCATTCCCGATATTCGCGGTTATGTGCCGCGTTACAAACACATTGCGGTATCGGCCACAGATGCCGATGGCAACCCCCTGTCCTTTGAAGCAGAGGGGTTTGTGGCGCGTGTAATTCAGCACGAAGTGGATCATTTGGATGGCCTTTTGTTTTTGGATCGCATGAACGATTTGAAACATTTGGCCTTTAAAGATGAGTATTTTCGGTTTCATACACATACAGAAAGTTGAGTTTTTGCCGAATATATACAGGGAGGGTTCGTTTGGCTTAATGTTTTGCCTATGGAGGGTCATGTGAAATTAAAACGAACACATCTCTGTATTGGTTTGTTGATGGTTCTGGCGGGTTCATTTTGTGCCGGGTGTGCAGTGCGCCAATCGGCCCCGTTAAAATTTATTCCTGGCGTAGGAGAACAACCCGATTATTCCATGGAATCCATCTTGCAGGTGGCTCTCAAAGATAAAAATCCCGCTGTGCGAAAAGATGCTGTGCGCCTTTTGGGCACGATGATCAATACACCCGAAGAACAACGGCGAAGCGCTGTGGCCTTGGGGCAAGCGCTTAAAGACAAAGACGAAGGCATTCGACTGGAAGCCGTGCGGGCATTGGGAAGTATCGATCCCAAGTTCAGCGGCATGTTTTTGGCAAAAGCCCTCAAAGATGAAAGTGTGCGCGTGCGGGTGCAGGTGGTTCAGGAGTTGCGCGATGCCTACCGGCGTCAATCGGAACAAATTCAGGCCGTGGGACAGACCCAAACACCCTAACCGGGGGTTTTAAAGGGCAGACCAATCACACATGTTAAAAAGCCGTTTGCATTCTTTTGCAAACGGCTTTTTTTTATGGAAGAGGTTTTGGGTTGTGGGCAGCATTTGTACAGGAGAAAAGGATGGTCATTTGCAGCTATCGAAAAAGTGGCGATTGGGACCTATGGGTAATCAATGCCGGACGCATTAAGATGGATGGCGGAGCCATGTTTGGGGTTGTGCCCAAACCGCTTTGGGAAAAATGTTTTACACCCGATGCTCAAAATCGCATTTCTCTCTCTCTGAATTGTTTGCTATTGCGCCGCAACAATCAGGTGATTTTGATTGAAACGGGATTTGGTGGCAAAGTGTCGGACAAACAAAAAACCTTCTACGATCTGGATGAATCCAATGGGTTGCACGAGTCGCTTGGGCAGATTGGCATTAAGGCCGGTGATATTTCATGTGTGATCTTGACCCATTTGCACCAGGATCATGCAGGGGGTTGCACAAAAAAATGTGGGGATGTGTATATTCCGGCCTTTCCCAATGCGACTTATTTTGTGCAGCAAGGAGAATGGGAAGATGCCAAACATGCCGATGCACAAACGATGAAAGGGTATCGCTATCAAGATGTCATGGTTCCCCTTGAACAGGCCGGTGTTGTGAATTTGCTCAATGGAAATGCGGTCATTGGCCCTGGCATTCGGGTTGTATGCACCCCGGGCCATACGCGGTGCCATCAATCGGTGATTGTGGAAACAGGCGTTGAAACCATTTGTTTTATTGGCGATTTGATTCCAACCGTGCACCATATGAGGCCTATTTATGTGATGGCCTACGATCTTTTTCCCAGGGAAACCTTTGTGGTCAAACAAAAACTGATGGCACAGGCATGTTCTGAAAAGTGGATCGTGGTTTGGGGGCACGATCCCCAATGGCCCATGAGCCGTGTGGGGCGGATTGAAACAGGCGATTATTTTCCGGTTGGAGTGTAAAGCAATCAATTTATTGCAGAAAACCCCAGCGTTTTTTCGATTTGACGCCTGATAGCGTTTGGGTTAGATTGAAGCTTACTTTTTACAGGAGGTTTGGGGATGACTTTGTTAATTACCGGTGCCGATGGTCCATTGGGCCAATTGGCGACATCGTATTTTCAAAAAAAATACGATGTCAAAACGGCAAACGGCGACATCGATTTGCGACAACCTACCACAACGGGTGATCTGGTGAAAGGGGTTGGCGCCATTTTGCATTTGGGTGTTTATGATCCCCCCCTGCTGATCGGGTCAGATTCCGAGCAAGAATGGCTGGATATTGCCGCGCGAGGCACTTATGTGTTGATGCAAGAAGCATGTCAGGCGGGGGTGGAACGTGTGGTGCTGGTCAGTTCGATGGGTTTGTTTGATGTTTATCCGCCCCATTATGTGGTTGATGAAACCTGGCAGCCCGAACCCGCACCTACATCTGAAGGGCTTGCCCCTTATCTGGCAGAGTTGACCTGTCGCGAATTTTCTCGCCAGCAAAAAATTACAAGCATTTGTTTGCGCTTTGGCACCCTGTCCGAAACAGAAGGCACATGTCAGGCCGATGCTCTAACAGCCTTAAATGGGGCACTGGTCATGCCGTTAAATCCCATGGGATACCGGTGGTTGGTGTTTCACGTTTATTCGGGCAAACGATTTGAAATGCAAAGTGCCAAAAATGCCCTTGGTTTTGTTCAGGAGACAAATTGATGCCTGCGCTGACTTCTGGAAAGGTGTGTGTGTTTGGGGCCGGAGGCCCTGTGGGGGCGATGGTTGCCCAGGCATTAAAAAATGATTATCAATTGCGATTGACCGATCTGCGCGATGTTAAAGATATTTTGGCAGAAAACAAACCCCAATCAAAAGGCGCACCCCTGCCCGAAGTGCCAGCGCCTCCTCATGAATGGCAATGCGTGGATATTGGCAATTACGATCAGGTATTGCAGGCCGCAACCGGTATGGATGCCCTGATCAATGTGGCTGTGTTGCGCCACGACCTCGTTCCTGCGTTTCGGGTCAATTTGGTTGGGGCTTACAATGTGATGAAAGCCGCTGTG
>CAXNEV010000102.1:0-9531 GCA_964200925.1 Candidatus Latescibacterota bacterium
CATCATTCGAACCTCAACAGACGCCGGTGTTCATCTGATGTGTATTTTTCAACTTCGATATGGCCAGGCCATTCAGAAAGTTAAAGAAGCGGTTGAAAAAGGCAAACTGGGCAAAATCGCCCTGGCCGACGCCTACATCAAATGGTTCCGCCCTCAATCTTACTACGACAGCGCCTCTTGGCGTGGCACATGGAAAATGGAAGGCGGCGGTGCGCTCATGACGCAGGGTATTCACACCGTTGATCTGCTTCGGTGGATTATGGGCCCGGTCAAACGCGTTTATGCCCGCATGGGCACGCTCGTTCACAAAGTGGAAGTAGAAGACACCGTTGTTGCCCTTCTGGAGTATGAAAGCGGTGCCATTGGTGTTATTGAAGCCACAACCGCGGCCCATCCTGGTTTGCCGGCAAAACTCGAAATTTCTGGCAGCAAAGGCACCATTGCCGTTGAGGCCGATCGCATCTCAACCTGGCAGATTGAAGGGGAAGCATCTATTGCACAACAAAGCAGTGATACCGGTGTGGCCAAAGCCGCCTCAGATTCCAAAACCTTTGGTACCGAGGGCCATTGCGCGCAAATTGCCGAGATGGTTCACATCATTCAAACAGGCGGAACACCCAAAATCAATGGACCGGAAGGCCGTAAAGCCCTCGAACTCATTCTGGCCATTTACGAATCGGCACGCACTGGCAAACCTGTAGAACTTCCTTTGACATAAACTTTCTGCCAGCAGCTATCAGCAAAAACGCAGGTCAAAATTGCTGGAAAGCAGATTTCTGATGGCTCACCTCTGCACCCGTAACAAGGAGTTTTTTCATGTCAGCCCCCATCAAAATCGTCGTTACCGACTACATTGAGCCGGATCTCAATTGGGAAGCCGAACAGCTTGCGCAATACAAAAACGTCATTTTTGAACACCATCAGCTCAAATTCAAATCCAGAGAAGAAATACTCGCCGTTGTGCAAGATGCCGACGTTATTCTGGTGAACATGGTTCCCTTTGACGCCGCCCTTATCGCGGGTCTGAAAAAGTGCAAACTCATCATTCGCCATGGCGCAGGATATGACAATGTGGACGTTGAAGCCGCCACCAATAAGGGCATTCGCGTGGCCTACGAACCCGACTATTGCGCAGATGAAGTGGCCCAGCATGCCGTAATGCTTATTCTGGCGTCATGGCGAAAACTGTCCACAGGACGCCGGGTGCTCGAAGCCTCCAGCAAAACCGGCAAATGGGATTTCACCCCCATCTATCCCATCTATTCTCTCGTGGGCAAAACCGTGGGCATTCTCGGCTGTGGGCGCATTGGCAGCTTGGTGCTCAAACTATTGAGCGGATTTGAGTTTAACATCAAAATCTGCGATCCCTATCTGTCCAAAGAACGCCAGGCCGAACTGGGCCTTCACACCGAATCGCTCGAAACCGTTCTCAAAGAATCCGACATTGTCACCGTTCATGCCGCCCTCACCAAAGAAACCCGCAACCTCATTGGCGAAAAACAGCTTCGCATGATGAAACCCACGGCACATTTGATCAATTGTGCCAGAGGTGCACTGGTAGATACCAACGCACTGGCCAAAGCCATTCGCGAAAAATGGATTGCCGGTGCGGGCATCGACGTGTATGTCAAAGAACCCCCCGATCCCAATTTCCCGCTCTTTGATCTGGATGAAGTGATTCTGGCACCCCATCTGTCGTGGTATTCTGAAGAATCGGGCTGGAGCATTCGCAAAAAAATTGTAGAAGACTTTGTGCGTTTCATTGAAAACCGCCCGCCGCGTTTCCTCATCAACAAAACACTCGCATAAACCAAAGACTTTGGAGCAGCCCATGAAAAAATTGAAACGGCGGCAGATTCCTGGCCCCAAATCAGCCGAATTGCTCAAAACATCCAAACAATATGAACCCCCCAGCATGGCCGATCAGCTTCCGGTGGTGTGGGATCACGGCGAAGGTGTGTGGGTTACCGATGTGGATGGCAACGAGTATCTGGATTTTACGTCGGGTGTGCTTGTGACCAATCTGGGGCATTCTCATCCAGACCATGTGAGTGCCATCTGCAAACAGGCTGGCCGACTCATGAATTGTTACTCTTTTCCAACCCCCGAACGCATAGCGCTGTCAAAACGCCTGGTGAGCCTCATGCCAGACAATCTCGACCGCGTCTTTTTGCTCACCACCGGTGCCGAAACCACCGAGGCCGCCATCCGCATTGCCAAACGCTACACGGGCAAACACGAAATTCTCTCGTTTTATGGCGGTTTTCACGGTCGCACCTATGGCCCCATGAGCGTAGCCGGCAGCATGAAAACCAAACGCAAATTCGGCCCGCAACTGCCCGGATCTATCCTGGCACCGTTCCCGTATTTTTATCGGGATTTTTACCGCAGTGAAACCGAAGAAGAATGCGGTGATCGCTGCATTGAAAATTTAGACCGCATCATTGAATCCACCTCCACCGGTGACCTTGGGGCTGTGATCACCGAACCCTATCAGGGTGGTGCAGGGTTTATTTTCCCACCCGAAGGCTGGCTCAAAAAACTCGAAAAATGGGCGCATGATCGCGGCCTCGTTTTCATTTTAGATGAAGTCCAATCTTCCTTTGGGCGCACTGGCAAAATGTTTGCATTCCAGTGGGAAAACCTGCGTCCTAATATGCTGTGTTTGGGCAAGGGCATTGGCAGTGGCATGCCCTCTTCTGCGCTGGTGGGTGAAAGCAAAATTTTCGATTGTATGGGTGTGGGCGAAATGTCCAGCACCACAGGTGGAAACCCCCTGTCGAGTGCCGCTTCACTATCTGTGCTCGATATCATGAAAAAAGAAAAACTTCCCGACAACGCCCTCACCGTGGGTAGCTACATGCTTGCTCGCCTGAAAGAATTGCAGCAAAAATATCAAAACCTCGGTGATGTACGCGGTCGCGGCCTCGTCATTGGCCTGGAATTTGTCGAAGACAAAAAGAGCCGCAAACCCGCACCAGAATTCACACAGACCTTTATGCGCCGCTGCGGGGAATATGGCCTTTTGACCGGCCGCGTGGGTCTTTATGGCAACGTCGTGCGCGTGGCCCCACCGCTGATCATTTCACAAAAAGAAGCCGATGTGGGCATTGCTATTATGGACAAGGTTCTGGGCGAAATCAGCAATCCATAATTCATGGTTCATTGTCCCTGGAGAAAAAACTTGTGGAACTAAACACACAAAAATTGAAAGCCGCACTGTCATCGCGCAAAGAGGAAACGGTTGCACTGCTGTCAGATCTGATCGCCTTTCCTTCCACACGGGGCAATGAAGGCCCGGCTATGTTTTACCTTCAGAAGAAAATGGCCACTGTGGTCGATACCAGCACCCTTGTTCCCATTTCCGATGATATTCAACAAGATCCCGATTATTCTTTTCCTCTGGAAAATTTCACCTATGCCAACCAGCCCAACCTACGCCTATTTAAACAAGGGTCAGGCGGCGGAAAATCGCTAATTGTCAATACACACATGGACGTTGTTCCACCCTCTCCAGATCAGGAAAAACCCTTTGAAGCCCGAATCACAGACGGTCGGCTCTATGGTCGGGGTGCCTGCGATTGTAAAGGCCAGATCGCCACTTTTTATCTCGCATTGGCCGCCCTTAAAGACATGGGTGTGCAGCTTTCGGGCGACCTCATTGGGCACATGGTCATTGAAGAAGAATGTGGCGGCAATGGCACCCTGGCGGCAATACGCGGAAAAGACCGGGCCGATGCCGCCATTGTGCTGGAACCTTCAGAACACAAAATTCTGCCCTCTATTCGAGGCGCCGTGTGGTTTTCGACCAATTGTTATGGCCGGTCCGGGCACAGCGGGCAGGCAGGCCGCACCGTTAGCGCCCTCAAAGAATCCATCAAAGCCATTGACATCTTTGAAATCTACCACGCCCAATTGCTCAAAACATCCAAAGGGCATCCTCTTTACGACCGATTTGAAAACCCCATGCCCATCACCTTTGGCCAAATGCAATCCGGCGATTGGCCGGCCATGGCCCCCCGCTGGGCCAACTTTAAAGGCGTGCTCGGTTTTTTGCCCAACAAAACCAAAGAAGAGATCATGCGCGATTTACAAAATGCGCTCAAAACCCAGGGCGGCGACTGGTTGCCCAACAACTTCGACATGAGCTTCCTCTATCGCCACGACTGTAACGAAGTTCCAGTTACACATCCCATCGTGCAAACACTTTCTGCCGCCTGCCAGCAATCGGGTCGCAAGCCCGAAATAACGGCTATGCCCGCTTCCTGTGATGCCTGGTTTTACACCAATCTCATCGGTGTGCCTGCTGTTGTTATCGGATCGGGCAGCCTCAGTGTGGCCCACTCGGCACAAGAGCACATTCCCATTGACGATATGGTCGAAGGGGCCGAAATTCTGGCCCGCGCCATTGCCAATTGGTGTGCATAAAAAAAGCGGGCAGCGTTTCTGGGCGCTGCCCGCTTTTGATATCCGCTTTTCTTTTTTTCTATGGATGAAAAACCACTTTCAAAGCTTCCAGATTCTCTACCACTTCAAATGCCTTCTCCCACTGTGAAAGTGGCAAACGGTGTGTGATAAGCGCCTCCGCCTGAATTTGCCCTTTGGCCATCATCGCAATCGTTTTATCCCAGCTTGTGTATGCTGTTGACATATTAAAATAAAGCGTGAGCACTTTGGTCATGGCAACGTCCCAGTCCAGTTGTACCGGACGTTTGCCAGTGAGCCCGATTGCACAGATGCGCCCCCACTTTCGCGCCAACACAATCGACTGGGCAATTGCCGCAGGAGATCCCGAACATTCAATCACCAGATCGGCCCCGCGCCCATCTGTCAGTTCCAGACACCGCGCCACCGGGTCGGTTTGGGCAAAATTCACCACTTCTGTAAATCCCAGCTTGCGCGCCGTCTCCAGTCGCAGGGCTTCATCGGCGGGTGCCCCCACAATCATCACATCCCGTGCGCCGGCCGCTCGGGCCACCTGCGCGGCCAAAAGCCCAATGGGCCCCGGCCCTAAAAGCACAACAAAATCTCCAGCCTCAATAACTTTGCGCTCGATAATATCGGTCACGGTATTAGCCGCAGGTTCCACCACCGCCGCCTGATCAAAAGTCATGCCATCGGGAATGCGGTGCAGCAATTTGGGGTCGTATTTTAAATACTTCGTAAAAGCCCCGTCAATGCCCCACCCCGGCGACCGTTTTTGTGCACAGTTTTGAATGTGGCCTTCCCGGCACATATAACACGTGCCACAATGTTTTGTATGCGGCTCGCCCACCACCCGATCTCCGGGTTTCCAACCGGTCACAAGTCGCCCCACATCCACCACCACACCTGCAAATTCATGGCCCAGAATAACCGGTGGCCAATAGGGAAAAGTGTCGTGTTTGACATGCACATCTGTGCCGCAAATCCCTGCCGCTTTTACGTCAATGAGCACTTCACTGTCTGAAATCTTGGGCTCGGGCACCTCTCGCAATTCCAAAAATCCGATGCCTTTTTGAGTTTTCACAAGCGCCTGCATAACCACCTCCTGTCCGGTGATCTGTTTTTTCGGAGCTGTTGTAAGGTCTCGAATGACACAATTATTTTTATTTTGCAATCGTTATGCCAGTCATCTGATTTTTCATAAAAATTTCTTAACTATTTTTGAAATATAGATGTTATTATAAATTCAAAATTTATTTCTGACGTATATCTCATATCCACTGAGACAGCGGTGTCCCGACAGAGGTTTTCGGTTTGCGCGACTATAGTGATTCTTCTATATTGATCGAACTCAAAATATGGCTTTTTTCAAAATCGGGTTACCCAAGGGCAAGAGAAAAAAAGAAAGAAGATCACCCGCCAGGCTGTAGAACGGGTGTGCTTCCTTTTCTCTTCTAATATCCTTAAAATCAACCATTTGCCCCTCATTCCCTGCTTGCCGGAGGTGAGGGCACTGAACAGGAGAATGCACACCTATGCAAACGCTCGGTGTTGGAATTATCGGATTGCATCACCTTCATTCTGTGGATTATATCCCTCATTTCCAAGCCATCACCCACACAGAAGTTCGGGGAATAGCAGAAGGTGACAACGATTACAGAAACCGGGTTTGCCAACAAACCGGTCTTGTTGGTTACGCCGACCTCGATGCGCTTCTGGCACAAAAAGATATTCACCTCGTTGTCATTTTCCTGCCTCATGCCGATTGTCCCGAAGCCGTTGAAAAAGCAGCTGCAGCAGGCAAACACGTGCTGGTTGAAAAGCCAATGGCTGCCACATCAGAGGGCATCCGCCGCATGATTTTGGCAACCCAACAAGCAGGCGTGATGCTTTCTCCTCCCTATTGCTGGCGCTACCACCCGGCTTCACAGCAAATCAAACGCCTCATCGACGAAGGTGTGATCGGTGAGATTATCACATTGGAAGGCCGTTGTGCCGCCGGGTTTCCAGGGCGTTATCTGGACAATGGCATCTCGCCTTGGTTGCTCGAAAAAGCCGCAGCCGGCGGCGGTCCCATGCACAACCTCGGTGTCCACTGGATTGATCTTTTCCGCTGGTTTCTCCAGGATGAAGTCATTTCGGCTTCGGGCATGATCAGCCATGCGCAGCACCACCTGAATGTAGAAGACAACAGCCTTGCCATCATACGCTTTAAAGGCGGAGCCATCGCCTCACTGGACATCAGTTATTCTGTTCCACCCCAATATCCGGCTGGGCGCGATTTGTTTATTGGCATTCGCGGTACCCGGGGCAGCATTTCATGGAGCCCGGCCTGGGGGGGAAATTCCGACGAAGTTTTTTTGGTGAGCAATCATCCCAACTATGCCGATGCCCCCGTGCGCACCCTTCAAATTGGCTCGCGTGCGGTGCCTGGTTATGGTGGCATCAGCGGTCTGGCCTATCTGCGTGAAACCGTTGGGGCCATTATTCAAAACCAGACACCCGGTATAACAGGTCAAGATGGTCTGCGCGCGATGGAAGTGGTAGAAGCCATTTACGAATCGGCCCACACGGGTCGCACAATAGAAGTTAAACACCTCGACCCCGCTTGAGAAAACCCGCACAGTAAACGACCACCCGCAGTCGAGGCAGGATGCCGAAGACAACCTGCCGAAGGCAGCCCGAAGGGCTGACGCAGGATGCGTCAGGTTCACCGGGTGGCTTTTTGTCTCGGCCGAAGGCCGAACGAAAAGAAAGCGAAGCTTTGTCGTTTTCCGTGAGCCTTTCGATCCCCGCGCGAAGCGCGGGGTTTTAGAGCGAACAATAATGTCAAAGCCGGAGGCGATGTAGCCTCCGGCTTTTTGGGTTGCGGTTAAAATTCCTCAAGAACTTCATGATTCATGCGCTTTTTGCTGTCGTTCCAATTCCTGCCGATAATCTTCTGGTGTGTCTATATCGCGCAAAATGCCCGCATCATCCACCCCTATTTCCAATGTATCTTCTGGATATCCGCGCATAAGAGGTTTAAGCCCGACCTCGCCAGAAAGGGTTTCAATAACACGGCGATAACGGTGCAAGTCAATTAATACAGGATGGCCGCGTTTGCCATTCCACACCGGAATCACAAGCCCTTTTTGGCTGGTTTTATATGCATCAATCACAGATTTGATAACATCTGCTGAAATTTGCGGCTGATCACAAAGGACAATCAACGCAGCATCGGCAGAAGGTGGCAGATGGCGCAAACCGCACAACACACTGGAAAACATGCCTGTCTGATACGCATCGTTGAGACAACAGAACACATGTCGCCCAGTTAGGCTTTTCTGCACGCGTTCCGCTTCATGCCCCAAAACCACCAGCACACCCGAAAGATCAACCCCCAACAGTGTATCAACCACCGATTGTAACACCGTTTGATTGCCAAAAGACAACAATTGTTTGGGGGCACCCATTCGACGCGATAATCCCGCCGCCAGAACCATTGCATAAATAAAAGGTGTCATGCAGGGTAGTATAGCCATAAGCCAATGGCTTGACAAGAGCAAAAACCAACACTCCAACTAACCTGAAAAGATCATCTTATTAGGGCAAATTATATAAACTTTTATTGATTTTTTTTATTATATTTTAAACAGTTAACAAGGTATGTTTCACGCAAAAAAATGAATAAATAATTGATAATTAACAGCCATAATGCAAAAAATGAAATGCCTTGACTTTTTAAATTCAAGCATTAAATTCTTGAAGATTCAGCCTATAACACACATTAAAAACAACAGGCTGTGCAACTTTTTCGACTGCAGTCCACTTAAATACTGTGATTTGTGAAATCTGCCACAATGCCCCGGCCACGCGGATCATATCGCGAATCGAAGATGGTATCAAACACATTGTTTATCAATGTGATACGTGTTCAAAAAACATTCAGCCTCCTCCGGAGCCCAAACGCCTTTGTGCACAATGCAAAACGCGCGAAGGGCATATTAAACTGACACAACTGCGATCAAAAGGTCGCGTTGTAACCTATATTTGTGATTTTTGTGCAACCACAAAATAACCACCAAAGGGTCTGTTTTTTGGAACATCCCCGAACCATATTGGTCGTCGATGACGATCCAACTGTCCTCCAGGCTGTTGAAAACTACCTGGATGACCACGAATATCAGGTGGTTAAGGCATCGTTATGGACGGAGGCCATAACCGAATTGGAAAACAGTGCCCCCGATGCGGTATTGCTCGATCTGCATTTGCCCACTGTTCAAGGGGAAGTTTTGCTCGATTTTATTCGACAAACACACCATGCATTGCCTGTGATCATTATTTCGTCAAATATCAGTTCATCAGAAATGATGCGGTTGAGCAGTTTGGGTGCCAGTGGATTTATTCGTAAACCCTTTCAGACCGATGATTTGCTCCTGGTACTGGAGCAAGTTTTGGTTGATCTGTCTGCGGTTTCTTCTGGTGTATCAAAAAATCAGGAAGATGTCCGTTCTAACCCATTAACAGGGTCTGTTTTAGAACCGCAAACAGAGACATCCCCATCTCAGGCATTGCCCCAACAGACCCCATCAGACCCATTGCCATCCGATATTGTGCCAGGATCTGGCGTACTGAATTTGGCCAGGCGTGCCAATCCTGCGATCACGCCTGCATCCAATGTAAAAGGCGCACACACCAACCGCATTCGAAAAAAGAAAAAACGGCACAAACCCGCGGGAAGCACGCTGAAAAGACTGCGAACTTTTGCATTAGTACTGGTTTTCTTTTTTATGATTGGCGCACTCATTTACACTTTGCAACAAGGTTTGAATATTGGTTGTCTCTGTGGTATATCGCTTTCTTCTCCGACACAGCAAACGCCTTGAGGCATAAAAACAACCCAAATCGTCTATGAACCCAAACGCCTTTGTCAATCCGCCAGCAGAATACCGGTTGTTGCCATTCTGGACATGGAATGGCACCATTGAAGAAGGGGAAATCATCCGGCAAATCAGGGAGATGAGTGAAAAGGGCATCGGTGGATTTTGTTTATCGGTCGGGCCTGGTCTTCGCACCCCTTATTTGTCACAAGTATGGTTCGACCGAGTAAAAATCGCACTGGAT
>CAXNEV010000103.1:0-9458 GCA_964200925.1 Candidatus Latescibacterota bacterium
CCCGCGTTTCTTCTTCTGTTTTGCGCACAGCCGTCTGTTCAACCGATTCTCCTTCAAGCGGGCCGCCGCTATACCCTGCCCACCCTCTGTTGCTATTGGCGTGTTCTGCAAGCAACAGATAAACCTCTCCACCAGACTGGAAGTACAAAACCATCCCCGCCGGTTTTTGTGCACCAGCCATACCACAAACAGACAGAACCATCCAGACAAATACACATATCCATTTCAAAAAAACTCCTCGCAATCGACACCTCAATTCGTTAAATTTTTTCACTTTTTTGGATACTTACCCTTCCAGTGCAATCACCTCAAATTCCAGTAATTCTGGCAGCGTCAGGCTCACCACCCCTTTTTTCTGTTTGAACTTCAGCATTTTTCCAGATCGCAATGCCGTTGCTGTTTTCACCGGATAATCCACCTGCACATCCACCTTCACCCGATAGGCCGGAACAATCTCGTCTATCGGCCCCAGTTCCAGATTCACCAGATGCACCATCGTCCGTTTTTGTCGCGGTTGCAGGCGCAGGTGAACATCCATCATGTGCGGAGCACCCATCACCGATACAGGAACCGTTTCCCGCCCCAGAATTTCGGCCAGCAACCGGGGATACATGTCTGCATGCGTCTCTTCGTAAAATTCGCCAAACATCGTTGGAAAATAAAAACACCGGCCCTCGCCAAACCGGTTTTCAATCAAAAACGCCTGGTCCGACCGTTTCCCGGAAGCGATAATATTGCTTATCAACGGCTCTGAAAAAACCGCTTGAACAATGCCCTCTTTTATCGCCACCCGAAGATTGCGCCGGGGGGCCGGGAAAAAATCGGTCTTCATCCATGTCAGATGGGTGGCCTCTTTGTCCACCGTATAGACATAATCCCAGCGGCGATGGCCCGACACATCGTTCAAAGATCGCGCCCCGAACACTTCAGATAGTCCAAAATTCTCACGACGTTGTCCATATTCATCGTAATGCGAACTTTCAAAATCCGCCACCACCTTTCCGCCATCGCGCACAAACGAAGTTAAACTCGCACACTGGCCATCGCTCAAACACGCGGCATTGGGAAGCACAATGGCCCCGTACCGGTCAAGCCCTGCTTCGGTCAACCGCGTTTCATCAATCACATCAAATGGAATTCTGGATCGAAGCAGCATCTCGTAAAACCCGTAAAACGAACGGCTGTAATTTCCCACGGCTTCGGCCCGCTTTTCCTTTTGATAACTCAGATCGGCCCACGGAATATCTACCCCTGCGTATGTATTGAGCGTTTGAGCCGATTGCAACAGCGCCACACGGGCACCCGAAACCGTCTTGCGGTAATACTTTGTGTTCTTTGCCAGAAATCCATACACATCCCCTGCCGCCTCAATGCCCGGCATCTCGATTCCATGGATGAAAATCGCATAATATGGATTCACGCCCACAGACGCCTCGCTCAACAACACCCGCGTTTCGGCACCCGAAAGACTTATCCACCGCCACGGGCTAAACGCCATAGACACCGCATTAATCGACGGTTTTTCACCTGATTGTGTTTCATATAACCGAGACGAAGCCCCCGTTTTAAAAATCGCTTTGGAGGCCCGGCCATACATAAACCCACCCTCGGCCAATAGCGCATCCATTTCTGGAATCAACCGCCGGTTCGCCCGCCCGGCAGCCCAATCTGGTTCGGCCACGTTGGCATAATTGGCATAACCCACAATACCCGGTCGGGCTGTGCGAATCACATGCATGGCATCGCGATAATACCGCACCATCGAATTCACCGTAAATTCCCGCAACAGCGCGTAATCCTCTCGTTTGCTCTGATCTGGTGCCGGCATTTCCCGTCCGTATGTTTCCTGAAATAATTTTCGACAATGGGCACAAAAACACCCGCCCCGCCTCAAAAAAGCCACCGGCCCATCATAAAACACCCCGTCGATCTCATAGTTGCACACATCTTCCAACAGTGTAAAACTCCAGTTTCGCCACGGCGAGTTGATGCAAAAACTGGCATCGTCATCTCCGTAGAGATGTTCAATGTGCTTGCCCTCATAAGTCATCACCCACCAGTCCGGGTGTGCATCGGCAAATGTTTTTGTGAACCAGTGCAAATTCATGTACACAACGGTTCGAATGCCCGCCTTTTTTGCAAGCGGCAAAAACTCGCCTATCACATCCCGGTTTTTCTTTTTGGAAAGGCGGCTTTTAAAAAACATTTCTGTCTCGTCAAACCCGCCCCGCATATTGTACTGGCAGTGAAAATGAATCACATTGGCATGCATCTTCCGGCACACCTTCACAACTTCCTGCATCGGGTAATTTTCCAGCTTTGGCGTAAACACCAGATCCAGCACCCGCATCGGTTCTTTCAACCACCTATGCCCATTTTTGTTCATCTTAACCCCTCCTTGCACCCGTCTCATGAAATCCATCCATCTCGCCACTTGAAAAACATCATCCAGCCCTTTTAAGCAGAAGGGATGATACGTCGAAATTCCATCGCCCACAATCCATAAAGAACCGGGGGCTTTCTGTTTTTAACCTGCACGGGCTGATACATTGCAGACTAACCCTCCGCCCGCACCACCTGCCGCCCCCGTCCGGCAGACATCGCAACGCACCGGGAATCGACATCGTATTCGAAGGGCTGTTCATGGCCGTCCACCACAACCCGCAAGGGCCGGTGATCCACATAAAAACGAACCGTGCTCGACCCGATCAGATCCACCACCACTTCGGTCACATGGGCATCTACCTTGAGCACAGCGTGGCCAAATCCATCTGTTTCTACCAACACCTGACCATCCACTTCCAAACGCTGACCATTGTGCAGCGCCGCACCCATGATCTGATCCCCCACGCGCCTGACAAAACATGTGCTTCCCTCTGCACGAATCCCCTCGGCATGGATCTCCGGCGCATTTAGAGCAAACAGCGCGCGATCTACACCATCATTCCGAGTCACCCGAACACCCGACGTGTTATCTGTGCAAATGGCCTCTGCTGTCAGGCTCGTTTTTTCATTGGCTTTTCGGGGGGCAATCACGGTAACAAACACCCCGCGCGACGACTCGTGCTCAGGGCGCAGTTTCAGATACCGCAGCGTCTCGGCCCCGTCAAATGCAATCGGCGCGCCAGTATCTTCAGCAACATTCTTTTCAACCACATGGCACCGGAATGATTTGGGCGATACAAACACAACCTCCGCCGCAGCCGCACCCTGCGTCAGGGTTGCCCGGTTTCCATTGACCGACAACGCACCATAAGTGTGCAACAGCCAGTCCATCGGCATTGGCCCCGTGGCATCCACATCGTCGAACATCACAAGATAATCCGTCGGCGACCCACCACCCAAATGTCGCAAATAAAGCACTTCGCGAACAAAACCATTCACATCCTCCGGATCATATGCCAGCGACCCATCTGCAATAACCCGCGCGTACCAACCGGCATCCATCAGGTCATCAACCACACCGCGATGATCGGGTTCACCCCGGCAGCCCTGTACGCGCACCTTTCCGCGCTGGTCTTTGTCATTCACCAGAATGGTATTGTGCGCCTCCGTCTCGCATCCCCATATCTTGTGCGGATAAAACAAATCCACGATCAGCGGTTCATGATAGGCATACAACACAAAATGGTTCGTATCGTGATGGTAATGATCCCATTCTTTCTGCCCGCCCTTCAACGCAAACAGCGTGGCATCTGGATCTTCCCATCCGCTGCGCAACACCGCCCAATCTGTGTTGAAAACTTCAGATCTTGGCAAATCCGTTGGGGAAATTTCCGCCAGTTCCGGGTCACACCACAAAAATCCGAAAGTGCTTGGGGCAGTTCCGCGGCCAAGCATCCGATCGGCAATCCATTGTGCATGCCCATCGCCATAGGCTTTTGCCAACCGATACAAAAACTGACCCGTAAACCCCGTGCCCTTGCCGCAATTTGAAAACGGCACAAACCCCGACTCATCAGGAACCAACAGTTGTGTAAACCACATCGAAAGGTTTTGCAGCCTCGGGTTGTCAAACAAATCCACCTGCCCACCCGTTACCCGGTGGAGCGCATCCATAAACAGCGTCCCGTTAAACCACGCATAACACCCATACGACACACTCTCACCCCAACTGCCGTCTTCTCCCAGCGCCCGTCCATATCCCCAGATCTTTGCCTGACACAGCCGCACCCAGTCTGCTGCACGCGGTTCTTCACCCAACAAACACAACGCAGCTACACCGGCCTGCCCATAAATCACCGAGCCCCAGTTGCACCGGTACCAGTGCGTCCACCACACCCTTCTTTCGGTTGCCGACACAATCGGCAAAAGCCCCCGTTGCACAATCGCAGACCGCATTTGTCTTTTGAGATCGTCGCTCAAATAATCGTTGATCCAGTCATACCCCAACGCCAGATTGCACGTTATCTCGGCACTCACCAGATCGGCATCATCTTTTATCTCTTCATGCGTCCACGACTGAGACCGAAGCGCCGTCTCAATTTCCCGCACCGCCCGGTTCGCATAGGCGACTTCTCCGGTCATCGCATAGGCCAACCCCAACGGCCTGAGTCGCCCGGTGCTCACCCGCGCCTCCAGCCAGGTCGGTATGCCATTGGGCAAACTCGGTGCATTTGGCCCGATCAATTCATCGGCCTCCCGTTTGACACGATCCCACTGGTCACATGCCCGCAACCTTGTCGTTTTGATGCGAAGGGCCGCAATGTCATCGGCTTTAAAAAACAGAAACGGGTGCGCACCCGGATCGGACAATATGTCACTGTGTGCCTCCCGATAAGCCGTTCCCAATCCAGATGCCTGAATGGCAAATATCCCATCCACAGGTGGCACATCAAACAAAATCGCACCGTTCACCGCCCGATGCAAAATGGGTTGCCCATCCCCGTCCAGAACCGCTATGTCACCCCCAGTAACCGTCACAGACAATGTCAACGGATGGGCATACAGATCCTGGGGCGTTGTACATGTCAACCTCAGCGATAACGCATCGTTTCCATTTGCCTGCACTTGTAAAAGCGCGCCATTTCGCGCGGTTTCATACTGGTAAATGGACGACATCCCAGCAGACCACACAAGGTCGTGTTTGACACAGTCGAGCAATTGCTGAAACGTTGGAATTGAAATATTCAGATACCCTTCCCCAACGCAGTGAAAATGCGTTTGCAACCATTCGCCCTGTATGATCGCCTGATCCAGACGCGCCCGGAACCCATCCACGCTGAAGTGCTCATATACCTCACTGCACGACATCGAATTGTCCGTGCGAAACAGCGCGTATTTATCGCAAAAAAATGCCATCGGCTTTCTGGGCATCCAGGTTGTTCCTCCGCCTCGTGCAAACGCCAGCAATTTGCTCTTGCGCTTCTGCACCCCCCAGATATAGGCCGAACACCCGCCGATCTCCGCCTCTGCATCTCGATCGTTCAGTGCCCCCTTGTGGTGTACCGTGTGATTGGCCAATTCATGCCCTTGTGCCAGAATTGAACCCTCCCACGCATCAAGGAAATTCTTGTGGTTCTGTCGCCCCGGATTGATCATAAATGTCCCAACCAATCCATAGGTATTTAAAATGGGCACAGCATTTTCTACATGCGTTGGATGGGAATCGTCAAACCGCAAACTCAACGCCGCCTGTTTGCCCCCATACCACCGACAAATCTTGGCCTCGATCATCGCACCCTCCTGTTCACTCATAAAACCCCACCCTCAAAGTGACAAAACTGCTTCCTGTTATATTCCCCCAACGACCGCCACGTTGTTGTCCCATATTGTGACCGCACAGCAAAAAATGGATGTGATGCGCCAATATAATCAGTTAAATTGAAAAATGCCATTTCCAATCCAGGGTTTGCATATTACCTTAGAGAACCGATGGCCAACCATCGGAAAGAAACCAAAATTTAAAAGGAGATCAAAAAATGTATAGCAGCTCTTTTAACGGCTCAAACAAAAAGGTATTCTGGCAGGAAATGTGGCGACATGAATTTATCGACGCACTGGCGAAAGATCCCGTGGTGATTGTGCCGGTTGGATCCGTTGAACAGCATGGGCCGCATTGTCCCATGGATGTCGATATTTCCGCACCGTTTTACATGGCCATTGATGTGGCCCAGCGCATCAACGATTTTCCCGTTATTGTTGCCCCTCCGGTGTGGTCGGGTTTCACGCACTACAACATGGGCGACCCCGGTACCATCAACCTGCGGCTGGAAACCTTCCAAATGCTTTTGGCCGACATTTTTCGCAGCATCTATGCCAACGGATTCAAACGCATCATTTCAATCAACGGACACGGTGGCAACTCAGCCCCCTGCCGGGCGGTGAGTTGGCAGGTGGCCGAAGAAAACATTTTCACGCTCAGCTTTAATTGGTGGGATGTGGTTGAAAAAGAATTGCGACAATGGAGTGCAACAGATGAAGGTGTGGGCCACGGCGGCGAATGGGAAACGGCCGTGCAACTGCACTTGCGCAACCACCTGATCGATCACAGCCGCATTGACAAGGACGAAACGGGAACTTCCCCTTTTTCCGAAGATCTGAACTTTGCCGTGTTTGCCGAACGGCGATGCGACACCCACAAAAAAACGGGCATCATGGGCGATGCGTTTGCCGCCAGCGCAGAAAAAGGCAAGCGCATCTTCAATCTAACGTGTGAACGCCTGGAAAAATTGGTGCGGGAATATCACGTTCTGCCGGTGCGAAATTACCGCGAATTCGGCAGCCACTGCCTCTGATCAAATTTCAGATCTGGCATTCGCCTCGCCAATGCCAGATCTGAAATTTGCCAGTTCAGAACCATTCATTGAGTTTCACAGCAAAGTTGACTATATTATTTTAAATTTTGGCATAAGCCCCAAGAGGTCGTTTTATTCGACAGTCTTGAGATAATGGTGTCATGTCCTTCTATTCAACACAATGGGCATCAATCAAAGGATATTCAATATGGCACTTGAAATTCACATTCCAGATCATATTCTCGCTCAACTCAACAAAGATTGGGATGATTTGCCTCGCCGTGCAGTCGAAGCTCTTGCAGCCGAAGGTTATCGATCTGGCGTCTTAACTGCTGCTCAGATTCAGGAAATGCTGGCGCTTGAATCACGGTGGGCCACCGACGTTTTTTTAAAATCGCACGGATGTTATCTGGAATATGACGAATGTGACCTGGTTCGAGATATAGCGGCCATACGGAAAGCGCACGGGGAATGATCGTTGTTTCCAACACTTCACCTCTGTGTTACCTGGCCTGGATTGAAGCACTCGATATTATGCCAGTTCTTTTTGGAACGCTCAAGATTCCAACATCTGTGCTTGAGGAACTCACAGGTCGAGGAACACCAGAAAACGTACGCCAACATTTTATACCCCCACCAAATTGGCTTCAGGTGAAACAGTTTTCTCCCGCAACCAATATCAATCTGACGCGACTCCATCGGGGTGAGCAGGATGCCATTATGCTTGCAGAAACAATCAGTGCCGACTTGATTCTGCTGGATGATCGCGATGCTCGGCAAAATGCATTAGACCGGGGGCTGAATGTAACCGGTTTGATAGGCATTCTGACCACAGCGAGTCAACAAAACCTGTTGAACCTGACAAATGCCGTCGAGAAACTTCTCAAGACCAGCTTCAGAATAAAACCACAATTATTGAAACAGATCCTCGAGCAAGAACGTTGATTTAGACCTTTCAATAAGCGCAGTGTCAAAAAAAACAAAAGGACTTACGCTCTTTTATAATGAACGTAAGTCCTTGCTTTTTATGTGGTGCCGGGGAACGGAATCGAACCGATACGGCCTTGCGACCAAGGGATTTTAAGTCCCTCGTGTCTACCAGTTTCACCACCCCGGCACCCTGTTGAGGAACAAAAATAGGGAAACAGGACATCCTTGTCAATGAGACATTCATCTCTTGAATCACGACTGAAGGATTGCAAGTCAAACACCGTTGTTTTTGGGCGGGCCCATCAATCGACAAACCCATTCAGCAACAGACTGCAACAACAAAAACCGGCCGATCTCATGGAGAGATCGACCGGCATTTTTGGAGGCGCCGGGCGGATTCGAACCGTCGGATGGGAGCTTTGCAGGCTCTTGCCTTACCGCTTGGCTACGGCGCCATAGGTGTGTTCAAATGATATCCATATTTTTTTGACGGGATGTTAAGATACCGAACTCTTCAACCAATGTCAAGCCCCGATTCACACACTTTTTCAATTCAAACAATTTTTTAATTCTTTCTTAATCTTCAAAAAAAACAGGGCCTTGACCAGAATCCAATCCCAAAATCTACCGAGCCGCCCAGGCCATGCCGCGTCGCTGAATCTCTCTGGCTTGTGGCACATCAAAATCCACGGCCCTGTGCCCCAATGACGAATAAAACACGCGGCCCTGCCCCCACATGCGTTTCCACACCACAGGCATCACACACCCATTCACCCAGGGAGCCACATCTGTTTGAAACGTTGTGGTCACCAGGACCTCATTTGACGGGTCGGTGTGCAAATAATACTGTTCTGAATGCATCTTAAAATCCCCCAACCCCTTCACAATGGGATCGTTTTTTTTCTCGGGCACAATATTCACCTCATAATCAATCACATTGCCAGGGTGTGCCACCCTCTGCCCGCCCGTCATCCATTGATAATTGGTATTGTTGCGAAACGCGTCGCACATGCCCCCGTGCCAACCGGCCAACCCCACACCACTCTTCACAGCCGCCAACAACCCCTGTTCCTGTTCTTTTTCAATGCTGCCCATTGTCCAGCACGGCACCACCAGACTGAGTTGCGACATATAATCGGCATCTTTGTAAATGTCCATGGAATCGCGAACATCCACATCAAATCCATCGTTTTGCAAAATGGGGGCAAAAATATCCACACACTGTTTGGGCTCGTGGCCAGCCCACCCCCCCCAAACCATCAAAACTTTTTTTGCCATCACACACCTCGTTTTAAATGAAACAAAGGACTCAGAATTCAGGAGAAAAACGGTGTTATTCTGACTCCTGTATTCCCATGTTTTTCCTACTTATTGCCTTCGGCAAATCCATTGTTTGTCATATACCGATAACTCTTCTCCACAGCTTCCATCATATCGGTTGCACAGCGATCTAACTCGACAATCCACCATTCGACATTTTTGCCTGCCGCTGCCACCAGCCCTTTAAAATCCGTTATCCCTTCACCCAGGGCCTGCATATTGGCCTCGCGTGTGCAAGGACCGTCCTTCACATGGATCAAAGGCACCCGTTTGCCCAATTCGCGAATCACCCCAACTGGATCGGGCCCTGCGGTTTGCACCCAATAAGCGTCGATCTGAAAGAAAATATCCTTGTCGAGAAATTCCTGCATGGTTTTATAAACAGGCTTGCCTTCCACTTCCAAAAATTCCCACCAGTGGTTGTGAATGCCAAACACCATCCCGTGTTCTTTTGCAAAAGCCGATGCTTCG
>CAXNEV010000104.1:0-9416 GCA_964200925.1 Candidatus Latescibacterota bacterium
TGCAAATAGACCCTCACAGCTTTCAAACAACCATGGAGGGTGTGCAAACATACCGCCAGGCCATTCGCGAATCATCACCCGATCACACCTTGCTGACTCAGGCCGAACAAGGATTAAAACGCGCGATAAACCAAACACCCCAAAACGCATTGGCTTATGATTATCTGGGCCAGATTTATGAAAAACGCAGTCAAATGGCAGAAGCCGAACAGGCCTATCGCCAGGCAATCCAGGCCGATAGTCTCCATGTCGGTGCGCGTTATCACCTGTCTGTGGTGCTCAAAAAACAAGGCCGCATATCCGAAACCTTAATCGAACTCGAACAGGCTTTGAGCCAGTCGCCAATAGATCCCGACATTCAAAGAGAACTGTCGGGCCTGTTTTTTGCCCAACAAACCCAGACCTTCGAAACAGCCACAAAAAAACTTCAAGAACACATTCAGACCAACCCCGACGACCCGTTGGCCTATTATGATCTGGGCAGTGCCTATGACGAGCTCTACCGGTTTGACGAAGCCTCCCAATATTATCAACAGGCACTCGAACGCGATTCCACCCTGGCAGATGCCCATTACAAACTCGGTTTAATTCAACACCGCAAAGGAAATCACGAAGAAGCCGTTCAGCACCTGTATCGGGCCATTGCCCACCACACCCAATTGCCCCGTGTGCATTTTCGACTGGGCGACATATTATACCTGCTTGAACGTTTTCAAGAAGCCGCCGAACAATATGCCCTATCCCTCCAAATAGAACCCACCTATCAAATTCCGTGTTACCATCTGGGCCTGTGCCAACGATCCCTCGATGAAACAAACGCCGCTTATGCCACATTCCTAAAATACATTGAACTCATCACCGACGATCACCGTCCCTATTATGAACTGGGCGAAATTTACCGCCAGCGCAACCAAATCGATCAGGCCATCCAGCACCATCAAAAAGCCATCGACATCAACCCAACATACATCCCCCCGCGATACCAACTGGCCTACCTCTATGCCGAACAAAAAGACTATGCCCAAGCCGTCAAAGCACTGCAAATTGTCCTGCGACTCCAACCCGATCATCCCCAGGCTTCAAATATCCAGAAAGACATCGAACGCTGGAAAAAATAAAACAGCGGCCTGCTCACCCGAACAGACCGCTGCTATTTGTTTTGTGGTCGCCCCTTAAACAGGCCGTTACCAACTTTGTATCGTCCGTCATAAAACCCCTTTCGCGAGTGCACTCACCCCATAAACGCATCTCACCGCCAAAAGATAACGCATGCATTTTTTTCATAAAAAAAATAAGGACGGATGAAAAATCCGTCCCGAAAGAAAATTTTTAAAAAAATTAAGAGATAAAAAAATTACCAGATGGTATCGATCTGAGAAAGTTGAATTTTTCGATCTCGACTGATCAGCGGACTGTCCTCCAAATACCAGATAAGACCATGAGTGTCAACAACTGCACTGGTCATCCGATGATCTCTCGAGGAAAATTGCGCCATACTTCATGTTGGTTATCATCGATTTCTTGCGCGGTGATGTCAAGCCCTTTCCAAAGGCCGCGCAGAGATTCGCCGGGAGTTTCTCTTATGCCTTTGAGATCGCTTTTAAGCTGATCTGTTATGCTTCGAATCAACTGGATTTTGTCTTCGGTTGGAAGCGTACTTGTCGCCTTTAAGAGTTCCATCAACTTAGGATCGGTTGCCATTTTTAGCCTCTGTCAGATGATTTGCTTTTGGCCCCTTTATACTCCGTTGGAATAACCATGTCCTGATAAATATGGAAAATATCGTATTTGAGAGCAAGTATTGAAAGTATCATGACATCACGAAACGCTGTCCATTTGCACAACAGGATAAGACCATGTCACCCAATCACGCGCATGGGCATCATCGGTTTTGTGGGGTCAATGCCAAAATCGACTTTCACTTCTTGATCGCCATATCGAAACGTCATCTTGCCCGTGTGTAATTCGGCCTCGGCACCCGGTGCACCATACAGCGGCCAGGCGTTGTAATCAATCACCTCGCCATCAACAGAATGCGGCCCGTCGTACACCATCGCCATCTGATGGCCGTCAAATGTCTCCACACCCACACGGCGGTCTACTGGCCAGCCCGACAAATCGACATCGCGTTTTGCCCGATCTTTGCAATAGGCATCAAAATCACCCGCCGCATCAGCCTCCACCGCTTCCAGCACCAGCCCCGCGTTAATCTCTTCAATATGCAACAACCAGTTGTCGATCAACCCACCCTCACTCACCATAATGCTGTCATTGGTGGACTCGCGAATGTGTTCCCAGATATATTTTCCAATCGGTCGCAGAGCCACATAAAAATTGTCTAAATTGCCAAACAACCACCCGCCCTGCGCATGCCAATCAATAGACATGGGCAAATACACATTCACAAACGGCGCTTCATCATCCTTTGGAATGCGATACAACACCAGCACCGTACCGTCATGCTGCATCATCTGCTCAAAAGGCGAAGCCCCAAACAACCGATCTGGCCGCTGCAAATACGGCTTGCCACCGCCAATGGATCGCCGCGCCTCCTGAGGCAACGGGTTCAAAAACGCGCTGAACCGCCCCGGACTCAGGTAGGGATGATTGCATCCGATCTTGGCCTGGTGTTTGGGCCCATGCCATGTTAAATCCCACGACACCAGATCAATCGGTCCGGCCGGTTCTTTGATCCCAAGTTGTGATGAACCCAGCGCAAACGATTGGCTCATATACGTGTATTTGCGCACCAGCTCGGTCTCGCGATCCACATGCCGAAAAATCGT
Organism: Candidatus Latescibacterota bacterium; assembly: GCA_964200925.1. Lineage (GTDB taxonomy): Bacteria > Latescibacterota > UBA2968 > UBA2968 > UBA2968 > CAXNEV01. Next base: position 2,787 of record CAXNEV010000104.1, read on the forward strand.
GCGCGACGCTTTGCTTTTTTTCACCACCTGCGGTTTGGAACGATCCAGGGCGATATCGGCAAACAACGCGGGAGGGCGATATCCCGCAATTGCCGCCGGAATGCCATACCCGTGTAAATGGTAGTCCGGGTTAAACTCTTCACCGCCAAAATACAAATACTGCATCGTTTGAACCGGCCCGCTGCGCGTCCACGTATTCTGTCGATACCCCTCACGGCTATGGCCGCCTGCCCACGACCCCTTGTAATATTCCAGCGCCATATCGGCCACCAACAGCGTCAGCACATGTTCAACCTGCTGTTTCAAATGGGCATCTCTGGTGTGTTCATACAGCCCGATCAACGGGGCCATGTGTTCCGAGTGGTATCCCGGTGAATCGTATTCATGATGCCCAATGCGGGCCGTGTGTTCAATCGTGCCCAAAAGCCAGCGCGTAGCCTCTTTTTGCATCGCTGCGGGCGAGCGTCCATTCCAGAACATCGGTTCATTTGGCCAGCGTTCTGCCGCCAGCAAATTGCCCACATAAAACATCATCCAGTGATTTTCAGTATTGCCGCGCTCCAGAATGCCCTCGGTAAAAAACCGCCGAATCAATTCCACTGTCTCTGCCGACATCACGTGTTCCCATCGACACAACAACAACATGACAGGCAGGATTTGAAATGGCCCAGAACCCGTCAGTCCCAGCGTAAAATCGCCCAGCCCGCGCGTCACAATATCGTGCAATTGATCCTGACCGCGGTTTTGAGATAACATCGTATGCACAGCCCAGATATTCCGTCCCGAAGGCAATTCAGACATCGCCTTTAACATCACCTGAGCGCGTGCATCCACAGCCCGGTTATACATGGCCTGATCCATCACCCCACCTCCTGCCGTGAAAGCGTTCGCACCGAAATAAAATCCCCTGTCTTGCGCCAGACTTTGCCGCGTGTTTCCGAAAACCACAACCCACCCGGATTGGCCCCGGCCAGCCACAAATCCCCATCGGCCCCAATGGTGCGCACCCGAATATTCGGCCCGGTTTTAATCCATCGGCCCTCTCCAGTCCCCACAGCAATGCCCCCGTCCAGCCCGGCAATCAGACGATCTCCCGTCCACGCCAGTGAAAAAACTGTCGTCCCTTTCAACCCCGTGCCAGCTTGCAACCAGCTCACACCGTCCTCACTGCGCCACACACCCCCACCATCGGCACCCGCCCAGAAAACACCCGCCGCATAACACAACGCACGTACCGGATGCCCCACCAGAGACGTATGCACCCACCGCCCTTCCCCGTGTTCGCGCACCAGCACACCCGTTTCTGTACCCACAATCCATCGCACGGCATTGTTTGGATCAACCAGCACGACATTGCTATATCGCGCATTCACAGACAATCCATCCGAATGCCATGTCCATCTCGGCGAACCAATATTATCCAACTCCCCTGTTGCAATGCCATAAGCCGATGCCGTCACCACACCAACACCAACCGGAACGGGCACAACACCTAATACACTGGTCAATGTTTCATCATGCCACTGTATCCACCTGCCATTCCCTTCAGGCACACACCAGAAGCCCGTTTCTGCTGCCAGAATCTTTTGTTTGCCAAGTTGCGCAATCCCATTCACCGGAAAAGAATACGCCCCAATGGCCTGCCAGCCCTCCAAAGGAGATCCGCAATACAACCCGTTTGAACCCACCAACCACATAGACCCCATACGTCACCTTTTTTAAAAAAAACCCGAAAGACCATTCGGAGTTTTGTGATATTTTATTAAAAAAAACCGTAGGATATAGGAGTCAGAATACAGAATTCAGGATGCCTGGTTTTTATTCTGACCCCTGTCTTTCATTCCCACTTCACGCGCGGACCATCCACATAGTCCAAAAATCGATTGGCGATTTCGGCCTGTGCCGTATCACCCGCATGCACAACAACACGCCAGCGAAATGTCAGTTCTTCACCCTTTGTGAGATGGTGGTCGGGTTTGAACATCCAGCAATTGGGTGCAAACAATCCATATCCGCGCACATGCCATGTGGTGGGATATCGGAAATTTTTGGGATGATCAAAAATGGCAAACCCAACTGTCTCATCACCCACCGGCCCATAATAATCCATCCAGTGAGAAGGAAAAGACCAGCAGCCCTTTTCATCGGTTGCCCCATACGCATTGTGCATGTGCCCACCGGCATTGGCATTCATCGACGGATTTACCCGAATGCATAAAAACCCGCCCTCTTTGGTATCGCCAATCATCACCGGCCCCAGCGACGCTTTTAATGTCAACGCCACATCCAGCACCACCACATCGCGCCCCACATCAAACAATCGGTAAGACCGTGAATCAGTCATCAGTGGTTTGTCGCCTTCATACCATGTATTTTCACTGGCCATGACCAGCGACAATGGGCCGTGTGATACCGTTAAATGATCCTGCGCGGTGCGACCAAAACCCGGTTTGTTGGGCCGCTCATTCCAGCAGTCCACCCCGTTAATCGCCCCCTGCATCAGCGTCAACCCGCGTTGCCAGGGATGTTCGCCTTCGGTCCACGCCCCCATCGGTTCGCGCAACATATTGGTGCCTTTGGGGCTCAAAATGGGGTTGATCACCGGTTTGGGATAGTCAGTCGTGTGGTGAAATGTCATAAACGGCGAACCCGCCAGCGACACATTCATCTTGCCATCGGCATCGGTATAACCAATCCCGGGTGCCGCATCGGCACTGTCCAGCACTGTCGCCTCATACAAAACCGTTTTGCCCCCTTCAAGAGCGGGCAAAGTGACATGATAAACCGGCAAAGACGGATCGCGCTCGGCAATCAGCGTACCTCCTTCGCCTTTTAATTGCAACAGGGGAGCGTCACATCCTTCCGGTGCGGGCAAAACCGCAAGATGTGCCGGACGCGACCGGGGAATCGAAAACGTCATTTTCATAACCAGGCAACTCCTTTCCCGATGATTCGCTTTATATCAAGACAGCGCAAGGTAACAAAAATCCGCAAATCAACAAAATGTAAAGTGCATCCCATATTCAACTCACCCTTCATCGGTGTATGCCCAATACCAGATCAGAGAAATTTTCACAAACACAACCGTTTACAATCACAGCAGATATGTGGGATATTAAGAGATGAATGCTTTCTGCAAATATGGCCGTTATTATAGTATGCCAGATAACAAACTTGAATTTTCGACGATAGATTAAAGCGCGTTTGCACGTTCCCCCCACCCCCACCAGAATCGTATCGCATGGTTTATAAAATGTTAACGTGGTTTCATGTCCATCGTCAGTCTTTCACGTATTTCAAATTTTTATCTGCATATCTAAGAACCGTAAGGAGAAACACCATGACAAGTCGAGAACGCATCCATCGCATCATTGCCGGTGAAGGCGCAGACCGATGTGGTTTCTGGGTGGGCAATCCGCATGCCGATACATGGCCCATTTATCACGCCTATTTCGGCACAAAAACCCGGTTGGAATTGCAGCAAAAACTGGGAGACGACTTCCGTTGGCATCCCGCAGGGATTTACGCACACCCTGAAGGACGACGGTTGTATGCCATTCCTGGCAAAGTTGCACACGGCACCAAAGGCCCATTTGCCGATTGTGAAAGCCCCGATGATCTGGAGGCATGTGGGTATGACTGGCCAAATCTGGATTACCTGAATTTTGAGCCCGTGTTATACGCACTCAAAAATTCGGGCGATGTGTATCGCGCCAGCGGATTCTGGGCACCGTTTTATCACAACGTTATGGATCTTTTCGGAATGGAAAATTACATGATGAACATGCACCTCAACCCCAAATTGGTGCAGGCCATAACGGATCGTGTGTGCACATTTTACTACGAGGCAAATGAACGTTTTTTTGAAGTGGCAGAGGGCTTGATAGACGGGTATTTTTTTGGCAATGATTTTGGCACACAACGCGATTTGATCTGTGGACCCAATCAGTTTGACACATTCATTTTGCCGTGGTTTGAAAAGTTCACAATGCAAGCACGCGACCACGGGTTACAAGTAATTTTGCATTCGTGCGGATCCATCCACAAAGTAATTGAGCGATTAATTAAAGTTGGTGTTCAGTGTCTGCATCCCCTTCAAGCCCTGGCGGCAAATATGGATGCCGAAACACTGGCGCGGGATTTCAAAGGGCGAATTGCATTTCTCGGCGGAATTGATACACAGGATTTGCTGGTGAACGCAAGTCCGGATGAGGTGCGCGCCGAAGTGCGGCGTGTGAAAAACTTGCTGGGGCCATGTCTGATTGTGAGCCCCAGTCATGAAGCCCTGCTGCCCAATGTGCCCCCAGAGAATGTGTGGGCGATGTCGGAATCGGCGAGAGAGTAATAGGAAAACGCAACTTTGCTGATTCGTCTATTCGCTGATCCTAATCAAACGCAATCCCCGGCCCATACGGTGCAAGCGCCACCGTCCAGTACCCATTTGAAATAATATCCTGTTCTGCCAAAGACGTTTCCCACATCTGTTTGATCAGATCGCGTTTCACATCCACGTATGCCGGATGTTCGGATAGATTCACCATCTCGTGCGGATCTTTTTCCAGATCGTACAACTCGTCAAAATCAAACCCGTTGTACACATATTTGCGCGTATGCGTCCAAATAGCCCGCTGTGTATAATACAACTCCACCCCGTTAAACTGCGTGCAATGCGCCATGCGCCAATCGATTGGCATCTCGCCCTGTAAAAACGGCACGATGCTGCGTCCTGCAATGCCTTCGGGAACATCACGCACATCAGCCAGATCGAGAAATGTGGGCGCAAAATCCATCAAATTCACCAGCGCATCCACCTCGCGGCCCGGATTTTGAATGCCTTTGGGCCATCGCGCAATCAACGGAATGTGATAGCCCTCGCGAAATGCCGGAACACCCTTGCAATACAACCCGTGTGCCCCGCAATATTCCCCGTGATCCGACAAACGCAACACCAGCGTGTTTTCTGAAGCGCCCGATTTGTCCAGCGCATCGAGCATGTCGCCAAACAAATCGTCCATCATCGTGCAATAACCCCAGTAATGCGCAATCGACTCACGGTACTCCTCTTCCGTCAATTGATCCCAGTATTGCCGCCGGTGGCGCTGATAAACGCGTGGTTTATCCTCCATGCGATCGCGAAAACTTTCAGGCAAAATCACATCGGCAGGGTCATACATCTGTGCATATTTTTCAGGCACGATAAACGGATCGTGCGGCCCGTTTGGCCCCACAAACAAACACCACGGCTCGCCTGAAGCCACCAGTTCGGGCAATTTGTCAATCGCCGAATGCACAATCTTGTAATCATTTGTTTCTTCATACGATTGATCGCGTGTGCCATACACCTGAATATTGCCCCACCCCGGTCGCAACACCTCCCCGCGCTTGCGCGGCCCAACACTGTCGGATAGCGGTTTAAACCGATCCAGCGATGGAAAACCCTTCACACCCTCACCGCGTGCACCCACATGCAATTCTTCCCACCCGCGATCACACGGGCTTTCTGTGTTTGACACATGCCACTTGCCCGAATAGGCCAACCGATAACCCGCATCTTTTAATTTTTCCGAGAATGTGATGACCCCATCATTTAACCCGCGGTGAATCGCCGTATGGGTATTCACATTGTTAAACACCCCGTGCCGACTGGGATACAACCCCGTCATAAAACTTGCCCGCGACGGACAACAATGTGCCGTCACCGTATAACAGTGCCGAAACAACACCCCTTCTTGTGCAAAACGCGCCGCATTTGGCATCCGACATGGGTGTTCGGGAAACGACACCTGTGCCTGTTCCTGATCGGTCATAAAAATCAAAATATTCGGCCTGCTCATGGACACTCCAATTATGGGTTCACAATCAATGTATGTTCCAAATTTGCTTCCACATCCGCGCGGTCCATCAGCAGCGGATGGTAATGATCGGCCACCCACAATTCCGACTGGGTGCGATAATGCGCACTGCCTGGATGCCCCGACTGGCCTCCTGCCGCTGTCGAGAGTGCATGGGCCGTGTCGGCCAGATCCACCACCATGCGATAAGTCGAAAGCCCCGTCACCTCAAATGGTTTGCCAAATGCATACCCGGCGGCACGCACCGTGCCGGTGCCCCCCGATGTTTCAAAGGGCCCCACATCCAGAATTTCCGACAACATGCCCCCATTGCTCATCGGATGCCGAAATGTGACCGTATGCAACCGGCCCCAGCGCCATTGAGATTTGCGCACCCCTATTTTTTTGCGCAACCACGACAATGTCTCAACCAGCGTTTCGCGCACTTCTTTTTCGATATCCACGGGTTTAACAAACCAGCCTGGTGCATCGTGCAACAACACCCGACGCGCCACACCGCCGGCACGCGGGGCCACCAGATTCAGCATGGATTCGGGAAACCGCACCGAAGCCACACGCCGCAACCAGAGTTCCCAAAATGCGGTAAACACCGTTGCCGCCACAGAGTCCACCAAATATGCCCCGTCCCACGCATTGAGCAATTCGCCAAATTCGCGCACCCGTTTGTTTTTTGCCTTCAACGCAATGTCAGCCACGCGGGATGCCAGATCCAGCGCACGGCCATGCGTCACATCGGCGTGAATGGCGCCAACAGATTCAATATCATGAGCGGCACGCT
>CAXNEV010000105.1:0-9358 GCA_964200925.1 Candidatus Latescibacterota bacterium
CCTGGTAATGTGAGAGAATTGGGAAATGCCATTGAACGTGCTGTTGTGTTGGCGCGTACGGATGTTCTTGAGATTGCTGATTTACCTCCTTCTCTGCGTGAAACTCAGGCTATGAGCACAGCTATGGGCACATTTGATACCAGCTACGCCCATATGTCCTGGTTAGAAGCGCGTGAGGCTTTTGAGCAATCTTACATAAAAGAGGTACTCACTAAAACCAACGGCAATATTACTCATGCGGCTAAAGTTGCTGATATTGCCTGGCAGAATTTTCATCAAAAGCTGAAAAAATATAATATTAATGCCAAGTCATTTTTTAATCCCAAAAATAGAATTTGAAAAATAATTAAAATCCATCGGCCAATTGTTATTATCCATGAAAAATGACCACGAGGATGCCCAAAAAAACCAGAACGTCGCCGGGGATCAGGTTTTCGCTGCGTTCGAGCCAGGGCAATTCGAGGTGATGGATGCCGATAAAGGTTAGACCTGTAAAGATCATCATGCCTGTTAATGTGCCAATGGCCAGAACAATGGGCAGCCCGTAATCAAAAAAGGCGTGAAAAAGCCGGATCAAGCGCAACGTGCCGCCTAAAAAACAATATCGCGACGTTCTCTCACCCTTCTTCACCACAGCTCAAGGGAAACGTTTGTTCAAAGTCCAATCATCATTTCTTTCGTTTTTTTTCTGTTACTGGCAAATTCACCAGCACCTGTGGTGCTCCGCGCATGGGCGAACAAATGCTTTTGCCAACGCCGCGATGTGCTCTGGGCGGATGGCCAAGCGCCGTTTTGAGGCCCGCAGTCCGCACATCTTTAAACCGCTTCTTTTTTGAAAAACCATAGGCATATGCCACACCTTTGAGAATGCGCATATCGGCCCCTCTCCCAATGCTCGATTCCGGACACGACGTATAGCGAAACGATTTTGTTTTGGGCACCCACATGCTGTCGATACAAAAATCTGCCGCGCGCACAATCGCTTCTGCCACGCGAGGATCTCCCGTCGCTTCGTGATAACGCTTGAGACCCACCATCAAAATGCCCACCATAAACCCGGCATTGCCCATATGCCGGGGCGGATGGCAATAACAATGCCCCGGCACCATCAACCGATCCCAACCGCCCAAATCGCGCTGCCGCTCCAGCACGCGATCCACAATAATCTGTGCCGCATTTAAATACACGCGCCGCCCCGTTGTTTTATACGCCGAAGACAGATGAATCAAATGCCAGCCCGAATTGCGGCAATTGGTAAAATCGTAGTCATTCAAAATATCGCCCACCAGCAAAGCACATGTTTTCATTGCACCTTCAAGAGCACGGGCATCGCCTGAAAGCAGATAATACAAAAACGGCCCTTCAACCCAGGTGTGTGAGGGTTTCCAACTGCCCTGAAAAATGGCGCTTTCACGATACCCATCGGGATAATACCCACCCACATGGCCCACACAGTGGGTATATTGTTCGCCCAAGGGCCGACCCGCATGGCAGGTGTCCACATCGATCAAATGGTGCGTAGCCTCTTCGGCCCAGGTGTAAAATTGCGCATCCCCACCGCGCAAATATTCCTGCAAAAAACACCAGGGCGTGTCGTATTCCATGTTGCCCCAATTGTAGGTGCGCTCGCCAAACCAGTCGCCAAAATTCAGCATGCCAAATGCATGCGATTCTTCGCGATCTGCCGCGTAGGCAACACGCGCCCCATCCACCCATTTTTCATACTGCGGATAGGGCGATGGTTTTTTATCTGGCAACAGCGTCACCGTTTCACTTTTGTTAAAATCATCCAGCGACACGCTATAAAGCGGTGGGCTTTGAACAGCCTGCCCAAAAGTTGGCGACATGGCAGACTGGCCTGGCTGAATGTGAAACCAGAATTCGTGGGTGCGCGAAACACCCTGTTTGAATTTGTAAAGGCCGTCTTTCACATAATAATACAACCGATCTTCCAATTCGCCTTCTGCCGGATACGCATTTTTTTGCAGCGGTGGACAAACCTGAAAACCGATGCCCTGTGTATCTGCACACAATCCCTTGGGATAATTTTGCCAGAAATCGCGCACCGCAAATGTCACACTTGCCATCTGGCCAGACAGATGCACCTGCCCTGTGGCGCGGTTGCCTTTTTGTGTGCTTTTGTTGTTTTGGATCAGGGCAAAGGCATCATCGTGTGTTTGAGATAACAAAACGCCTTTGGCCAGATCCACATCTCGCCCCTCAACCTGTCCGATCACCTCACCACCCAGCGCAAAATCGGTGCGCAATACAACCTCGCGAATCGATGTAAAAAGTTCATCCACCACGTTGTTTTCAAACGTGTGGAAAACGCGAATTGCACTGCTGTTTCGGAAAAAGTGAAACCGAAAAATTGAGCGCAAACACGCATGATTGGTGCCTGCCCGATGCGTACATTCCAAGCGCACACACACGCGTTCGGTGCCCATTTCTTCCACCGTCAACACATCGGGTTTATCGGTTTGAAAAATGCGCCCTTCAGCATCCACCACGCGCACAGCTGCAGCCGGATCACCCGGTGTGATCCAATCAAAAGTGCCATCGGGTTGCCTCAGCGACACAATGCCCGGCAGTGACACGCGGTCTGGATGAAACTCGACCCGAATGGGCCCGGTTGTCACGGTAATGCCAAAATCGGATGCCACCACATCTATCGGTTCATCCGGCACAAAACGCTTGATATCATTGCCGTATTCGATGGCACAATCCGATTGCCCATCGGCCTGAAAATCCAGCAAGGCCCATTTCACCGACCCATCGTCCCAATGTGTCAGCACACGGGCTTGCAGCGGAACAGGTTCAGAATGGCAATACAAACGCATGTGACTAACCCGGTCCAGTGTCCCCTTGGCAAACGGCACACCAACCGAAACAGGCCATTTCGCGCCCGACCGCCGCAACAAAAGGGGCAACTTGGCTTTTTTAATCCGCGTTTTAAACGGCGCAACATGGGTGCGAAATCGACCCTTGCAAACATTTGTCAAACGGCCCGTGCGATCTGTCAATGCAATCTCATACCGATATGCCCGGTTGTGTGCCAGACCGGTCAACACAATTTCATGGTTGGTTTGGGGCCTATCCCATTTTATCGTTTCGGTCAACTGTTGATCCGTTCCCCAGCGCAAAATGCCCACAACCGGGCAGTTGCTCATCCATGTCACATAGGCCACGTCGCCAGTTTCACCCAAGCGCACATCCACATGCGGGGTTGTCACCGTCAGTTTGGGTTTGACAATCTGTGGTTTTCGAGAAAGCAAAACGAGATTTTCAATGCGACAAGGCCCTGTGGTTGCGTTAGTAACCAGGCGAATGGGTTCACCGCCCCGAAAGGCAAACGGTTCGGGCACCACAAACAAGTGCACGCGGTTATCAGAATCGAAATTGTGCGCACGCGCAACATGCCGATGGCCAATGTAAACATCCACGCGTTCATCTTGTTTGGCTGTGGTGTACATCGTAAAAGCCAGGTAATAGGATCCCACAGCGCGCACCGTATCGGTCAGGCTGCTTACCAGTTTGGCGCGGCATACCGAAGCCGGGCGATAAATTGACGGATTGGCATATTCGGTAAACGTATCGTTGACAAAACCGTCAAACCGGCATGCAAAGGCCGGTGTGACAACCGTCTCTTTCTGTGACAGAAGCTTCTGAATATGGGCATCACCACAGACCATCAGCGCTTCGGGAATGTCGGTTTGAGTTGCCACAAGTGTCTCCCAATATTTATTTTTTTAACCTGTTTATAATGTCTGGCTCCACCATCCGCACCTCCCAATTTGTGTGATGGCAATATAGGGTGTGAAAATTCGATTCGCAAGCAACTTCATAGAGGCATCCCTATAAAAACGATAGGATATTGGCTTATCCAATCGCAACCAACGCGTGTCTGCAAGTTCCTTGACCTGCCTCCTCGCAAACCCTATCTTATGAACCATTCCGGTTGATATTAAAGACGATGGGGAGGGTGTTGGGAAGATGACCTTGCCCGAAACGGAGCGACAAACCCTTACAAAACTTCCCGGAGGTATTTATGACACAGAGGCAATGGCCGGTGTTTTTGCTCGGCCTGTTATGGTTGTGGGGATGCGGAGGATCGCAAGATCCTGTTGTTGAAATGCAAAAAACCCTCTCTTCAGCTCCAGATTATATTCTCATGTTGGACGATATGCGCGAAGAGGGCACATTTTTCCCCCAGTATTATCACCGCTACCTGGTCACACAGGGCGAGCGCAAAGTTCAGACCGATTGGATTGAGGTGCCCGAAGACATCTACCGCAAATACGAACCGTTTTTGGGCATGGCACTGGCATCCAAAACCAGTGAAGGGGTCAATGCCACACCGCATCCGGCCGGTTATGACCATGTGGGCAATCCCCAATATGGGAAATGGGTTGAACGCAACGGCACATCGTTCTGGGAATTTTACGGACAATATGCACTTCTGCAAAGTTTGATGGGCATGGGCGGAAATTTAATCAACCGTGCCGATTACAACGATTATCGCACGTCGCGTCGCGATAACCGGCCCTATTATGGGCGCAACAACGAATGGGGCACACAGGGCAGCGTGACACAGCAACAGAAACCATCCACGTTTGAACGCCGCAAACAGGCGATCAATCAAAAACAGCAATCGTTTGCGCAAAAATTGCAAAATCGTGCACGACAGGGACAAACCGGGTTTGGCGGCTTCGGATCGACCGGACGCTCTCGTTCCGGATTCGGGGGTCGCAGTTCAGGAGGGTTTGGCAAATGATCTGGCAGGAATTGATGATGACAGGCGTTTATCTGATCTGTGCGTTTGTATTGTTCTGGATCGGAAAGGTTGTTTATACCCTCACATCGCCAGGATTTAATGTGCGCGATGAACTCATTGAAAAAGACAATCTCGCCCTCGGTGTGGCCATGGCCGGGTATTATTTTGGGCTGGTTATGGCCATTGGCGGGGTAATGGCTGGCCCGTCACACGGGTTGATCATCGATTTAATCGACATTGGCATTTATGGCCTGTTGTCCATTGTGCTGATGAGCGTGGCCCGCGTGATCAACGACAAACTCATCTTGCACGCCTTTGTGGTGCACGACGAACTCATTCGCGATCAAAACGTGGGCACGGGTGCTGTTGTCTGTGCATCTTATGTGGCAACCGGACTGGTCATTTTTGGCGCGGTATCGGGCGAACTCGGCGGCGTTTTAACCACCATTGTGTTCTGGGTATTGGGGCAGGCCGCGCTCATTTTGGCCGGGCTGGTTTATGAATGGATCACGCCTTACAATGTCCATGACCAAATCGAAAAAGACAACGTGGCCGCAGGTGTGGCCTTTGCCGGTGCGCTCATCAGCGTGGGCATCATTGTGTATCACGCTTCAGCAGGCACGTTCATTTCCTGGGCCTTAAGCCTCGAAGAATTTGCCCTTGAGGTCGGCATCAGCCTCATTTTGTTGCCCGTTTCGCGGTTTGTCACCGATGTCATTTTGTTGCCAGGTCATCGGCTCACCGAGGAAATTGCCAATCAGGAAAAACCCAATCTCGCCGCCGGTTTTATTGAAGCCGTTTCTTACATCGGTGCCGCGTTTTTGATTGTGTGGAGTTTGTAAAATCGCCGTCAACAGAGGACCTGATGAATAAAAAAACAACCCACCCGGTTTATCCTGTAGCACTGCCTGACGAACAAATCACACAGTTGAAACAATCGGTTGCACCCATCATGGCCCTGCCAGAAACCGAGATGGTAACACTCGTGCCTGACAAAACGGGATTTCGTTTTATGGGCTGTCCCAATTGCAGCGAAGGCACACAGGAAGGGCAGTTGACCTGGTCCATAGATGACCCACATCATGTGACCTGTCGGTATTGCAAGATGGTCTTTCCAAATGAAATATTTCCCGAAGACCGCGAAATGACCTTTGTCAATCCGGTGGGTGTTGAAGTCAAATATCCCTATTGGGAAAACAAAACGGGATACAAATATTTATTTACCGCACACGGATGGCGAGAAGCCCGGGTTTATTTTGCCGGTCGCGCACAGGACTTGGGCGAATTGTATCAACTGACAAAAGATCGCGCCTATGCCCGCCGAGCCGGGCTCATTTTAGATGCTTTTGCGCGGTATTATCCCGGCTTTCTCGTCAGTCAGGATTGGCCTCATCGCCCCAAAGGATTTGTGCTCACCCCCCCTTATCCATCAGGAGGCGGCAAATGGGGCCGGTGGCGACACGACGAAATGCCCACGGATCTGGTTTATGCCTACGATGCCATTTACAACAGTGGAGAACTGGAACGGCTTTCTGCCGAAACAGAAACAGACGTTAAAAAGCGCATTGAAGAAGATTTTTTTCGCGGCGCCATTCACCAGGATCAGTTGCACGAAACCGATTATAGCAATGCGGCTCCGCGCATTTATCACGGGTATATCGCCATTGGCCGCGTGTTAGGTGATCCCGGCCTGGTTCATGAAGGTGTGCGCCAAAGCCGTGGGCTTTTTGAACGCCAATTTTACGAAGACGGTTTCTGGTTAGAAGGCAGTGTGGGATATCACCAAATGACCATGGCTGGCATGGAACAGGTTTTCCAGGCCCTCAAAGGTTATAGCGATCCGCCAGATTACACAGATCCAATAGACGGCACGCGATTTGACCATCTCGATGCCGAGCAGGACATCGCCATTGTCAAAAGAGCAAAACACATTTCGCAAATCTGTCGGTATCCCGATGGGCGCACGTTGCCCATACACGACAACTGGGCCTTGTTCAGAAATTTGCACAAACCCGATGTGTCACAATCCACCCTGCTGCCCGGCGTTGGCCATGCCTGGCTCGGCCTTGGAACAGGGGTCGATCAGGTGCAACTTCACCTGCATTTTTCAGGAGGGTACGGACACGAACATGCCGACAACCTGAGCATGGCATTTTTTGCCAAAGGTCAGGAATTGCTGCCCGACATTGGCTACACCCACACCCGGCATCGATCCTGGAGCACCAGTTCGTTGAGCCACAACACCGTCGTCATCGACGAAAAAAATCAATACACGCGGGGGCATGCCAATCCTTCCGATGGGCGACTGCTGGCTTTTGAAACGCAATTTGAACCTGTTCAGTGGGTTGAAGCCAGCGGAGAGAACGGATATCCAGACCTTGCAAAGATATATCAGCGCGGGCTTTTGCTCATCCAGGCAAACAAAACAGACGTATATGCCGTCGATGTGTTTCGCGTCATTGGCGGGGGCCAACACGATTGGGCATTACACGGCAGTGCCGATGCCGACGGATCTGTTTCTGTCAACGTGCCACTAACCCCCTATGGCCCAAACCTGCTGCCCGGCATAAATGTTCGGTTTCCATCGGGAGAAGCCGACCCTGGTGATGCTCAAGGGCGCAATTCCAGCTATGCCTATTTTCAAAATGTTTCCCACGGCGACAGTTCCGATCATGTGACCCTGACATGCCACACGGATTCCTCACCTGTTGGTGTGCGCACCCATGTTCTCAATCAACAAGGAACAAAACTGTTTGTGGGCAATGCCATGTCGTTTCGCCGCGCCGAAGAAAACGACGCGCTTTTGGAGCAATATCGCATGCCCATCATGTTGTTGCGCAAAAACGGCCCAGCCCCTCTGTCCAGTCTGTTTGTTGCCGTACACGAACCCTTCGATGCCTCGCCTTTCATCCAGCAGGTGGTTTTAAACCAAATCGAAACTGGCATTGTCTTGTCTGTTGTGCACCACACGGTCACCGATCACATCATTTATCGCACCAGTTCACATCCTGTTGCATCAGGCGATCTTCACCTTGAGGGCGATCTGGGCTTTGTGCGCGAACAAAACGGCGTGCCCCAAATGATGGGCCTGTGGGGTGGCAGTCGGTTGACGTGGAAAAATCATGCACTTAATGGTAATGGGATATACGAAGGTTTGGTTTTGAAGACACAGCGCAAAGATGCGGGTGATGGTCATGATGGGTTGATCATTTCAGGTGAATTGCCAGCCGGTCATGTGCTCAAAGGGACAACCGCCATCATTACCTTCGCCGATGGCACAACACGCGGATGCCGCATTGCAAGTGTTGAACAGACAGGCGGTCAAATGCTTGTGATACTGGAAAACGATCCCGGTTTCATGATCACCGATCATGGAGCCAAACACCTGTTTTTCCCGCTTCGCGAAATGGTCGGTGCTGTGCACTACAAAATTCGCACCTCTGTTTTTCATCAAAAAACCTTTTAAATGGACAATCGCCAGAGCCACCTCCTCAAAATCTGCATGTTTGCCACCGGATGCGCCGGCATTGTTGCAGAATTCACGCTTTCTACCCTGGCCAGTTACCTGCTTGGCAACACCACTTTGCAGTGGACACTTGTCATGTCGCTCATGTTGTTTGCCATGGGACTGGGCAGCCGGTGGAGCCGTTTGTTCACCGACCATTTGCTCGACCGGTTTATCAGCATTGAATTTTTGTTATCCATTCTGTGTGCCACCAGTTCGGCTGCCGCCTATTTTGGCGCTGCTTTCATCGACAGCATAGCCTTTGTTATTTACGGGTATGCCCTGGCCATTGGCATCCTCATCGGTATGGAAATTCCCCTCGTTGCCCGCCTCAACGAAGCCTATGAAGAACTGCGCACCAATATTTCAAGCGTCATGGAAAAAGATTATTATGGCGCGCTGGCTGGCGGTGTTTTTTTTGCTTTTTTTGCTCTGCCCAAATTGGGTCTCACCTACACCCCTGTTGTGCTCGGGGCTGTCAATTTTGCCGTTGCATCCATTTTGTTGTGGCGCTACCGCAATCTGTTAACACATCGCCATCGATTGATTGCCACATTCTGGGGAATGGCCATTGGTCTCATGGCCTTGAGCATTTTCATGCGCCCCATTGTCATGTTTGGTGAGCAAAGCCGATACCGCGACCGAATTGTCTTTGAAGCCCAAACCGCCTATCAGCGCATTGTCATCACCCAATGGAAAAATCATCACTGGTTATATTTAAACGGCAGCGTACAATTCAGCACCTACGACGAAGCACGTTATCACGAACCCCTGGTGCATCCGGCCATGCAACTGGCCAGCACACATGCTCGCGTGCTCATCCTGGGTGGCGGCGATGGGTTGGCCCTTCGAGAAGTGCTCAAATATCCCGGCGTCAGTTCAGCCACCCTTGTCGATCTGGATCAGGGCATGATCGACCTGGCAAAATCCAATCCCATTTTTATTGAAGCCAACAAAGGATCGCTCAGCGATCCGCGCGTACACATTGTCATCGGTGATGCCGGGCGCTTCCTCGAACAATCCTCCGACCTTTTCGACATCATCATCATCGACTTACCCGACCCCAAAGACCCCGACCT
>CAXNEV010000106.1:0-9353 GCA_964200925.1 Candidatus Latescibacterota bacterium
CCATTGAATGCCTTCGCTGCCAATGGGCACCACGCGCTCGCGGTTGCCCTTGCCCAACACGCGCACCACCTCCAGATCAAACAACAAATCCGTTCGCGACAACCCTATTAATTCCGATACCCGAAGCCCGGCCCCATAAAGCATTTCTATCAACGCCCGATCGCGCAATCCCAGTGTTGTTTCCACATCGGGAGACACCATCAGCCGCTCAATTTCATACACATTCAATACCGAAGGCAGCTTGCGCCCCAGTTTGGGCGGCTTCAAATGTTCTGTCGGATCATGAGGTGAAAGCCCTTCACCAACCAAAAACCGGTGAAACATGCGCACCGCCGTCAAATTGCGCGCCACACTGGATGCTTCCAATCCCATCTCGGTTAACAAATTCAACAGTGCCCGCACATCGTCTTGTGAAATGCCTTCAAGATGTGCCACGCCCAGATCGGTCAGCACAGACAGATACCGCTCTATGTCTTGCCGGTACGCATCTTGTGTGTTGTCGGCCAGCCCGCGCTCTAGACCCACATGGTTCAAAAACCGCCGCAGGGCATCGCTCAGTGCCGGCGCAATCGGTGCTGTCTGTTCAACCACGAGACACCCCCAAAAAAATCAGGCAAATGAAAAATCACTTGCCTGAATATAGGAACAAATAAAAGCCCCGTCAGGTGCTGCTCAAAACGATCCGGCAAACCGTTCAAATGTGTGTCGCCCCGAACCGATGTGATCCACGACAATTCCCTCTTTTTCTTTTATCCCCATCACCCGTCGGCCATCTACAATAACTATAGGTTCAGCACAATCCATCCGCGGCATGATCACACGGGCCGACGTATTGCCCGGCAAGTCGATTTCCAGGTGAAAAGACCGCCCCGGTTCATGGTTAAATCGCACCCTCACAGAACCGCGCACGGTTGGCGTGACAATATCTGCCCATGACAATGACCCGGGTTGCGGATAAATGAGCACCTTTTCAAATCCCGGTTTTAATGGCCGAATGCCCATCAGCCCGCTTGGAATTAACCCGGCCGGTGCTGCCCCCCAGGCGTGATTCCAGTCCTGATTGGGTTTTAACCGATTATCCCACGCTTCAAGTGCAATGGTGGTGCCCACATCGTAAATCATATGTGCCCACGACCGTTCGCCTGTTGCCGTCAACAGGGAGAGTGCATCTTCTCCTGCCCCGGCCGCATACAGCGCTTCCAGCACCATTTGTGACACATACACACTGCACGCCATCCCGCGCGATTTCACAAACGCCACCACGCGCGATATATTTTCATCGGGAACCACCCCGCAGGCCAGCGCAAAAATATTGGCGTGCAACGCGCTGTGACCGCTGCCTTCGCCATCAATCACAAGCCCGGTTACGGCATCCATCAATTTTTCGGCAAATGCCTGTTTCACCCGCGCGGCCCGGTTGCGATACCACTTGGCATCCTCCCCTTTTCCCAGCGCTTCGGCAAATTGCACCAGACAAACAAGCGCCCGGTGGTGCAGCGCATTCACCACACTGTTGACCGCACACATGTCATACCCATCGCGTTCCACCTGCGGCCAATCGACAATATCGCGAATGCCCGACTTAAAATGCGCCGCACTCTTGCCGGTAAAATGAATGGCTTCGCGCACCGAATCTGTCAAATTATCCAGTGTGATCAACCCATCTTCTCGTGCCAATCCACTCAGCGTTTTGGCCGATAAATCATCATAATAATGCGCAATCGACGACACATCACCCGTGTATAGATAATCGTTCCAGGCCATCAAAACACTGTACAAATGCCACTCTGTGGGCCAGGTGGGTGTGGTGATCAAATATTCATGCGTGCGCCGGGCCAGAGTGAATTCGCGATCACACGCATAATGCCCCAATTGATTGATATACGCATCGGCCTCGTAGGGAATGCGCTCGCGATCCCCATCGACATAATACCCGCAAAAACTCGTCGCCTTCATCGTGTAATGGCACAAATCCCACACATCGTTGAGCACCCGACTCGACGATGTGAATGATACCGCACGGTCATCAAATGGATAATGCACAACAAGCTGCCGCACATCATCCCGCGTCAAACGCGCCGGACACCCCACCATTTCGCAATATCGAAACGGATACACCTCAAACCCGTCTTCCGGCATCAAAATGGCCATCTCTCCAGTATTGCGCGGGTCTGTTGGAATTTTGAGCTGATAGGTGTGTTTGCCCTTTTTCACTTTCAGAGAAATCATTTGATACCGACGACTGCCACCGGGCATCCGGTTAATGGCGTATGGTCCATTGAGCACTTCGCCCAAATGCACCTCAACCTCGGCATCTTTTGAACTGTCCACCGCTATTTTCACCGTGCCAAATGCCGCGCGGCCAAAATCGACAAACACATGATCAACCGACAAATGTACAAACCGAACAGGTGCCACCTCGGTTGTCTCCAACGGATAATACGGCGGCCTGTGACCTTCTGTTAATTCACCCGTGTAAAACGTCTGAGGCTCTGACCAGGGGCTCATATTGGTTACGCCATTCCATGTGCGCACCTTCCAGCAATACATGGCATGAGATTGCAACGGACGACCGTTGTAAACCACATTTAACGACTCGGGTTGTGACCGCCATACGCGCCCCGGATCGGGTTTGCCGGAATCCCACATATCGCCTTCATCATGCGCCAGTTTATCCAGATCGGAAGCCACCAGAATCTGAAATGCCTCCTGATAGGCATTGGGTGCCGCATCATTGACAACCCAGCCAAAACGAGGTTTGGCATTTTGTATGACCGTGCGTTCGGGAAAAACCAGCAACTCACACATCAAACCCGTTGGTTGTAGTGCGGTATTCACAAAAACCCCTTTCAAAAACAGTCAAAATTTGAATCATATAAGCGCAAGAGCAAACTCGGCCACCCAAAATAAAACAACAGGTCTTCAAATCATAATGCTTTACAGAGACTCCAACAACCGACGATCACAACTTCTATTTTTCATCGTCGTTTTGAAGTATCCAAGCCTTATCACCTGAAGACCTGTATATTTATCAAAAACCTGCAGGCCATTCCACACATGTGACCGGAATGCCCAGTTTGAGATGCCCATGGCAGCCTTCATCACAGCGCATACACCGGATGATATCGCCAAAACGCCCGTTGCGCACCTTTTGCACCCATTCTGGATCGGCAATCAAACCGCGCCCAACGGCAATCAAATCGGCCCGTTTTTCGCGCAGCACTTCCAGGGCACGTTCGGGCTCGTCCATGCGATTGACCGCAATCACTGGCACACCCAACCCGGTAAACGGCGCCGACCGATCTCCAGGGGCATCGGCACTGGCCGGCGAAATATCGAGCACATCTACCCCGTCGCGAATGAGATATTGGACAAATCGCACACTGTCTGAAAAACCATAACCTTTGCCCACAGGGGTGTGGCGATACAACAACAACATCTCGGCCTTTTCGGCCACATGGCGCATCGTGCGCACAATGCCCAAGGCAAATCGCATCCGGTTTTCAAGGCTGCCCCCATAAGCATCCGTTCGGGTATTTTGCTCTGGCGAAAAACACTGGTTGATCAAATAATTGTGCGCCCCATGAGGTTCTACCCCGTCAAACCCCGCCTCGGAACAAATTTCGGTTGCAAGGCGATAGTTGCGCACAATCACAGCAATATCGTCCAGCGTTAGATCGGCAGGGGTGGGCAAAGGGGTGGTTCTGGGAAAATCAAATGTCACCGGAAAAAGTTGAATGGCCGCCAGCGCCCCGCCTTCGTGAATGGCATCCACCAGCGGTCGCAAATGGCTCACAGTGAGTTCCGCACCAAATCGGTTCACAGCCGTGGCTTCAACAATCACCAGCGCAACCCCTCTGGCGCGTTCGCGATACCAGCCAATGCCTTCGGGCGACGTGATCTTGCGCAATTGCACCATGGGCGGCATCACAATGCGGTTGCGAAACAATTTGTTTTTGACCTGAAGCGGCTGAAACAACGGCGAAACGTCGAGATCCATAACCGATTCTCCTGTCCATATTCAGACCATGCACCAAAGAAGACCGCGATGCGGCATCGTCAATGCCACATCGCGGCGTAGAATGCATCAACTGGCCACCGCGTCATACTTTTCCAGATCTGATGCCACCCAATCGAGATCCAATTCCTGATATTTCGCACGTGTGGGCGCTGCCAAATTCACATCCCAGCCCGACATTTTGTAATACGTATCCAGTGCCGAGCGGAATTCGTGCCGTTTGTGAGCCACACCAGTCAATGGACCACTGGTGAACGGATCAAAAAAACGATCCGGCAAATAATCATCTTTCGCCGTAAATCCCTCGCGGGCATTAAAAGCACGGGCCATGGCCAGAGCACGTTCACTGGCTTTCATGAGTTCAAACAACGACGTATCCCAACCCGTTACCGCCCGCACAATATCGACCTTCATGTTGGGATCATAAGGTAAGAAACAGCACAGACCCAGCATGTTGGTCAAAATTTGTCCTTCCGACACAAATTTCATCAATCGCACCTTGGCCGGGCTCAAATCACCAGCGGGCAGTGGTTCAAGCACGCCATAAGCATGCACCCCGCCCAGCCCAGCCTCTGTTTGAAACCCCGTGTCGTGAATGTTGTGCACATGATCTGCACCAGTGGGAGACACCGCATATCCCAGACCCAGTGCAAATTTGAACCTCGGTTCATGCATGGGCAAAGACTGGCCTTTTACTTCAATGGCAAAGGCTCTGGCCTTTGGTCCCCAGGCTTGAATACAAGCCTCATACCCTTGCGCCAACAGATCGCCGATGCCTTTGCGTGCAATGGTCATTTCCAGCAGTTGCACCATCGCCTGAGCATTGCCAAAATGGGCTTTGATACCACCCGTATCTGCTTCGGAAATAAGGCCATTTTCAAAACATTCCATGGCAAAAGAAACCATCATGCCCCCGCCAATGGTATCAAGCCCTTCGGCATTGCAGATGGCATTGCCTTTTGCCACAGCAGCAAGATCGCCCACACCGCAATTGGAACCCAGCGAACCAGCCGTTTCATATTCAGGGCCACCAAAAATGGGATCGGTTTTAAATTCCCCGTCTGCCACTTCAACGATGCGCTTGCACCGCACCACACAGGCATAACACGTACCGCGATCTTTCAAGATGGTATCGGTCATGGTTTTGCCAGTGATATTTGCGGCATATTCAAACTGACCCTCCTTGAAATTCCGGGTCGGCAATCCTCCGCCTTCGTGCAAACCTTGCAAACCGCCATCGGTGCCGTGATCCTGCAATCCTTTATAGCGCAATTTGCCATCGTTGAGCAACCACTGTGCAATGTCCCGAATCTTTTCTGAGTCAGCCACCTCTTTTCTGCCCGACCCTCTGCAGGCAATGGCCTTGAGGTTTTTTGACCCCATAACCGCACCCATCCCGGTGCGGCCAGCTGCATGGTGCAGATCTTCCATAATACAAGCATTTACCACCAGATTTTCACCGGCCCGCCCAATGGCGGCAAACCGAATGTGTTCGTCGCCGAGTTCTACTTTAATCAAAGCCTCCGTATCCACCACATTTTTGCCCCAGATTCCATCGGCGCTGCGAATTTCAACATGGTCGTCTTTGATCCAGAGATAAACCGGCGTTTCAGCCTGGCCCTGGACAATAAGCGCATCATATCCTGCATTGACCAGTTCCACAGCAAAAAAACCACCCACATCGGCTTCCCCAAACCCACCTGTTAACGGGCTTTTGGCACCCACAGCAGAGCGACCACTGCCCGACAGCCGAGTGCCAGTATAAACCCCCGTTGCAAAAATGAGCCGATTGTCTGGGCTGAGCGCATCCATGCCCGGTTGCAACTCTTTGAGCAGATAATAGGCAATAAACCCCCAACCTCCGACGTATTTGCGATAAAATTCGGGAGTGGGCGTTTCAGTCCAGATGCGGCTGTGCGTGAGATCCACGCGCAGGATTTTGCCCTGAAATCCTTTAGCCATGGCGCATTCCTTTCTCGGCTGTTCATAGCCGATTGAAACAACACCGGGTCACCCGATTTTCTGGCAGAAAACAAAAATGCGTTAGACCGTCAACAAAGGGTAATCAACATGACACACCCAATTTTTTTGTTGCCCATCTTTAAGATGCGCCACCAAAATCTCGGACAAACCCAACCCTTAAACCGGAATGAGATATACTGCGCGAAGCCTGGGTGCTTCGCCATTCTTTTTGGCCAACTTTTCCACCCGCACGGTCACCGTCTGCAACCCCGATTTGCCAATTTCAATCTGCCCCAACTTCGACACCACATCGGGCAAATGCGACGGCGCACGCGGGTTGTCAATGCGTTCATCTTCCCGCAACTTGCCCGAAACCGACTTTTTCCCCACCGACACTTTCACCGTGTGCCCACCCGGCCAGGATTTACCAGCCTCTGCCTGCGAAATCACCACCACGTCAAATCGGCCTGGTTCGGCTACCTTCACTTCCCACATAACGCCCTGGCGTGCATGGGTCCAATTTTCAACCGTACCAAATCGACCCCGCGTTAATTGCACCCCGGATTTTGTTTGTTTTAATGCCCCATTATACGTCTCCATCACCACGCGCCCATCGGCATTTTGAATCAAATGGGCATCCATATCCGGTTCTCCCGCCACCTCTATCACCACCACCGACACGTATTTGTCGGGCGCTTTTTTAGGCAGTTCAATATGCAACACATCCAGATCCATATCTCCCCGGCAAGCCTGAATCACCGGCAGGGCTTGTTTCTTTTTGTCGGCCAGCAAATAGGCTTTTTTCACCTTGTTTTTCAATCCATAAAGCGTAAACGTCTCTTTGGGCCATTCAAACAGATGCAAATAAACGCGCCGCCCTTTTACCGTCATGCGCCCCCATGATTGTTCATAAGGATGAGGACTGGGTGATGTGCCATAAACCGCATCGCCATTCACCGCCAGCCATTTGCCCATCACTTTAAGCCGCGACACACTTTGTTTGGGAATCACACCCTGAGCCGTTGGCCCCACGTTCAATAAATAATTGCCACCTTTGCTCACAATATCCACCAGTCGGCGAATTAACCCATCCACCGGTTTCCAGTTGTGATCATACGTTTTATAACCCCACGTATCATTCAAAGTAGCAGGTGTTTCCCAATCGCCGTCAACTCGTGCAGGGGGAATCAAATTGTCGCCCATCGATTGATAATCGCCAAGCCCATGCCCGGCCCGACCATTCACCAGACAATTGGGCTGAATGGAATAAACCTGATCGACAAATTTTTTTGTCTGTACCCGTGTAATATCTTGCGGCGTATCATACCAGATCATGCCAATGGAGCCATATTGTGTGAGAATCTCTTTCACCTGCGGCAGGGCTTTTTCACGCATATATTGATTAAAATTCTGTTTTGCCGGATCGTAATCCAGTGTGTTGCCCGACCCATTCGGGTGGTGCCAATCTTGTTTTTGAGAATAATAAAAACACAGCCGAATACCCGCTTTTTTGCATTCTTTTGCCAGATCCACAATCACATCCTTGCCATACGGTGTGGCATCGACCATGTTGTATGGGCTTACCTTTGATTTAAACAAAGCAAACCCATCGTGGTGTTTTGACGTAAGTGTCAAATATTTCATGCCCGCATCTTTGGCCAACTGCACCCAGGCTCTGGCATCGTATTTTGTCGGGTTAAATTTTGCCGCCAATTTTTCATACTCAGCCACAGGAATGGGTGCACGTTTTTGAATCCACTCGCCAATACCCGGCACGCGTTTGCCTTTCCACGTTCCCGCCGGAATGGCATATAACCCCCAGTGAATGAACATGCCAAATCGTGCTTCGCGCCACCACTTCATCCGGCGATCCTGTTTTTGCTGGGCTTGGGATATTTTGCGTTTGGCCATGCTACCCTCCTTATAAAAAAGCGCGTTGAACGTTGGCACGTTTACACGTTAGCACGTTCCCTACCACACCACCAGAATCGCTGTCTCCTGGTTTTCAAGATGTTAACGTTCAAACGTTTAAACGCTGCTTAATACCGCCCGTATTTCTCAAGCATCTTGAGCGCAAACCGATAATTTTCGAGCGACACATCATTCGGCACCGAATGATCGGAGTGAAACAAATATCCCCCGCCCGTTTTGGCAAACCCCACTTTGTTCTGAATTTCTTCTTCCACATCTTCCTTTGTACCTGCCAGTTTGCGCACATCAATATTGCCAAAAAGCACCAGCTTTTTTCCCCAAACGGGTTTGAGCCTGTGCACATCCAGATTTTCTACTTTGGCCTCAAGCGGATGCAGCGCTGAAAAACCCGCCGTTAAAAAATCGGGAATCAGCGGTGACACATCGCCATCCGAGTGCAAAATTGTTTTTAACCCATCTTTTGCAAAATGATCACACAGCCGTTTGTGATGCGGCATCACCAGTTCGCGATACATTTTGGGCGAAATAAGCGGCGCACTGCGATACCCCAGATCATCGCTCAACCATGCCCCATCAAAGGCCATGCCAAGCGCTTTCATGTTGTCATACAAATCCACAATCATTTGCGTGTGCGCGGCAAACATCTCATTGACCAGTTCGGGATCTTCTACCATCCATATCAGCATATTTTCCAGCCCCACCTTGTGCCAGGTGGGATGAAAACAGGCATGGGGTGAAAACGCGATAAAACGATTCTGCATCCGCGCCACATCATACGCTTTTTGAACATCAGATGTAATCCGCGACGGGTGAAACCCCGCCTGTTTTTTGTACCGTTTCCAATCGTCGCGATTTTGAATCGCAAAAGACAACCAGCCCGGCGTCCATCCGTCAGCCGTATTTAAATCTTTTCGCGTGGCCCCATTGGCATCGCGATAAATGTGATAACGATCCGTTTTTTCATGCGTTTCAACAGGAAACTGAAGCGAATAATCCCCTGTCAGACGAACCATTTCACAGCCAAAATAATCCTGCGGCAAAACATCAGAGGGCAAACCCTCGGTGCGCCATCGCTCAAGGGTGGTCGTCCAATAAGCATCTTGAAAAGGCACGCGGTCAGGCACACCGCCGTTGAGCACCAGGTGAACGCGTTCACGGGAAGTCATGATCCAAAACCCTTTCCATTGGCTTTAAAAATCAACATAGACACCCCTTCTCACTCCTGGAAACCACACCGTGTACAACCTGCATTGAGCAATGAGAAAGCTGTCTTGTACGCACGTATCATAAAGGTACGATACTCGCACAGCAACCCGTATGTCAAGTCAGAGGGAAAACGCCAATGGAAAGAGCGGTTATACACAGCCTCACGCCATTTTTAAACCTTTGCTCAGCCAAGCCTTTGCGATTTCACATGCAACATTATAAACGTCGCACACCC
>CAXNEV010000107.1:0-9349 GCA_964200925.1 Candidatus Latescibacterota bacterium
TATCGCGGGCGTGGATTGCGGCCCATTTTTAAGATGACACCGCTCAATGCCCCGGTGGATCTGGACGATGTGCTGGCGGTTCGCGGGTATCAAAAAGAAGCCGAAACGCTGGTTGAAGCGCTCAATTTATACCGTGTGGTGATTCCCAAAACCGGTGCGGTGCAGGTGTGGACACGCCCGGAGCCCGAATGGTTTGATACGTATATCAGGCTCAAAGAATTGTCGGAATATGAAATTGGCGCGTTTCAAAATATTCTCGACAACCTGGCGGTGCCGGCGCGGTTTGTTTTGTTGATGGACGGCGATACAGCGGTGGCGGGTGGATTTACCATTCGCGAAGGAGAATTTGCCGGGTTGTTTGGGCTGGTAACCGATGCCAATCGGCGCAATCGCGGGTATGGCCGTTTGCTGGTGTGGACATTGCTCAATCGCGCACGCATGGCAGGTGCACGCACGGCGTATTTGCAGGTAGAAGCCACCAACGCGCCCGCCCGGAAGGTGTATGAGACCATTGGTTTTCAAGAAGTGTATCGCTACTGGTATCGGGTTTTGGAGAGTTGAGATCAACGGGGAGGGATTCTCATGGCAGGGTTTAACGGTTTGGGGCTGCATTTGGGAAATTTGTCGCGACTGTCCGATGCCGTGACGCGGTCGATTAGCCCGGAAAATTTTACGGGTGAAAAAGGCAAAGCAGGCATGGCCACCGAAGGGACGGGTGCGGCGGCGGCGCGCGATTTGGGGCAGGGTTGGAAAATTTCGCCGTCGGTGCGCATTTTGCCGGGTGAGACGTTTGAGATGGCAGACGTCAAAGGACAGGGTGCGATTCAGCAAATCTGGTTGACCCCAACAGGGCACTGGCGCTTCAGCATTTTGCGCATTTATTGGGATGATCAAACAGTGCCGTCGGTGGAATGTCCGGTGGGTGATTTTTTTGCCTGCGGATGGGGCCGTTATGCACAGGTGTCTTCATTGCCAGTTTGTGTGAATCCGGGAAGTGCATTTAATTGTTATTGGGAAATGCCGTTTCACAAGCGTTGCCGAATCACGCTGGAAAATATTGCCGAAGATCCGATGACGTTGTATTATCAGATCAATTATACGCTGACGGAGGTTCCGCAAGATTGCGCCTATTTTCATGCGCAATTTCGGCGTGTCAACCCGCTGCCCTATAAGGATGTTTATACCATTTTGGATGGCGTGACGGGCAAGGGCCATTATGTGGGCACCTATATGGCCTGGGGTGTGAACAATACACAGTGGTGGGGCGAAGGCGAGATCAAGTTTTTTATGGATGGCGACGGTGAATTTCCAAGCATTTGCGGCACAGGTACCGAGGATTATTTTTGTGGGTCTTACAATTTTGATGTTGGCAAAGACCGGGGCGGTTATCGCGAATTTACCACGCCTTATGCAGGATTGCCTCAGGTGATTCGCCCCGATGGGTTATACGATTCTCAAACGCGGTTTGGCATGTATCGCTGGCACATTATGGATCCGGTGCGGTTTGAACAGGATTTGCGCGTGACCATTCAGGCACTGGGATGGCGCACCCGCACGGCCAATAACCGGCGTTATTTGCCGTTGCAAGACGATATTGCTTCTGTTGCCTACTGGTATCAAACCTTACCGGCCGTGCCATTTCCGCCATTGCCCGATAAAGATGATCTGGAAGTGATTTAACCCGCCCAACATATGATCTATTGAATGCCTTCATGATGGGAGAGGAGGTTTCATGCAAGAAATTATTGAAAAAGCCGCAACTCTGGTTGAAGCTTTTCCGTATATCCGCACGTTTCGCGACAAAATTGTCGTGGTCAAATACGGGGGCAGCACACAACCCGATGAAGGCGGTTCTGAAACGGTTCTGGCCGATCTGGTGTTTATGGAAACGGTGGGTATGCGCCCGGTGGTGGTGCATGGTGGTGGCAAAGAAATTAGCCGCCGATTGCAGGAGTCGGGTGTTGAATCCAAATGGGTTGAAGGGTTGCGCGTGACAGATAAGGCATCGATGCAGGTGGTGGAAGACACCCTGTTTGGCGTGGTCAACCGGCGCATTGTGCAGGGAATTACGGCTTTAAACGGCAGTTCTCGCGGGATGTCGGCCAAAGATGCCGGGGTGATGTTTGTGACCAAACATTTTGCCGAAGTGGAGGAACAAGGGGGGAAAAAACGGGTGGACATCGGGTTTGTTGGCGATGTGGCCCGAATTGATCCCGAACCCATCCGCCTGGCATGTGAAGAAGGCACCATTCCGGTGATTGCACCCATTGGGCGCGGTTCGGATGGCGAGAGTTACAATGTGAATGCCGATACGGCTGCCGGTGAAATTGCCCGCGCATTACAGGCTGAAAAACTGGTATTTTTGACCGATGTCAACGGCATTATGCGCGATCCCAAAGATGCCTCAACACGCATTTCCACCCTGCATGTCAACGAGGTTGAAAAATTGATCACCAATGGCATTGCCAAAGGCGGCATGATTCCAAAACTTCGCGCCTGTGAGCGATCGGTCAAAGGCGGTGTTCACAAAACGCATATCATTGATGGCAGCATGCCCCATGCGTTGTTGCTCGAAATTTTTACGCGTAAAGGCATTGGAACGGAAATTGTGCAATAGTCGCCCAAACAACGATTATTAAGGAGTCTTCAACATGACCACACAGGAAATCATTGCGCTTGAGCAGAAATACATTTTGCAAACATACGTGCGGCCCCCTTTTGTGCTTGAACGGGGCGATGGGATGCATCTGTTTGATACCGATGGCAAAAAATATCTGGATTTTGTCGGCGGATTGGCGGTTAATGCATTGGGTTATAACAACAAAATGATTCAAGATGCGGCCAATGCCCAGTTGAAAAAACTCATTCATGTGTCGAATTTGTATCACACGGTGCCTGCCCCGCAACTGGCACAGTTGTTGTGTGAAAATTCATTTGCCGATCGCGTCTTTTTTTGCAACAGCGGCACAGAGTCCTGGGAAGCCGCATTGAAATTTGCCCGGAAGTGGGGCTATAAAAATTTTCCAGACAAACCGAAAAATAAAATTATTGCCTTAAACAATTCGTTTCACGGGCGAACATACGGGTCGATTTCTTCAACCGGGCAGCCCAAATATCACAAAGGGTTTGGGCCGATGCTGCCGGGCATTTCGTTTGCCAATTTGAACGATATGGAATCGGTTGAAAAACTGGCCGACAGTGAAACGGTGGCGGTGGTGTTGGAACCTTTGCAGGCCGAAGGGGGCATTCATCTGGCCGATCCCGCTTTTTTAAAGGGCTTGCGCACGCTGTGTGACGAATTGAAGATGCTGTTGATTTTTGACGAAATTCAGTGCGGATTGTGCCGCACGGGCACGTTGTTTTGTTATCAACACTCTGGGGTCACACCCGATATTATGACGCTGGCCAAGCCGTTGGCCGGCGGCTTGCCCATTGGCGCCACATTGATGACTCAGGCCGTGGCTAATGCCGTGGAACCGGGCGATCATGCGGCTACTTTTGGCGCACACCCCGTTTCCTGTGCGGTGGCTTTGGAAGTGTTTAAAACGCTGTCCGATCCGGCCTTTATTGCCAGTGTGCAAGACAAGAGCCAATATTTGTTTGGCAAATTGAATATGTTAAAATAAAAACATGAAAAAGTGACCGGGGTGCGCGGCAAAGGATTGATTGCCGGGCTGGTGATCAAAGATAAACCAGCGGGAGATATTGTGACGGCGCTGCGGGTCAAAGGCATTCTGTTGTGTGTGGCCGGGCCCGATGTGGTGCGCCTGTTGCCACCTCTGGTGGTTGGCAAAGAACATATTGATGAAGTAATTGATGCTCTGGATGAATTTTTAGGAACGTAAGACAGACGATGGACGATGGGCAAAAACCAACCCCTCTTTTGTATTGGGGAGGGGATAGGAGAGGGGTTTATGACGGTTAAAGATTTGCGCGGCAAAACGGTTGCACTGGCTTCTTCGGGTGGGTTGGACAGTTGCACGGTGACCAAATGGTTGGTCGATCGCGGGGTGGATGTGGTGAGCATGACGGCAGACATTGGGCAGCCCGATGAAGTGGATATGGACGATATTCGCAAACGCATGCTGGTTTGTGGGGCCAAAGAAGCGGTGTTGCTCGATTTAAAAGCCGATCTGGCCGAAACGGCAATTGCGATGTTGATTGCACAGGCGCGGTATGAAGGCGGATATTGGAATACCACGGGCATTGCGCGCCATGTGACCACGCGCGGAATATTAAAGGAAATGCATCGGCGCGATATTGACGTGCTGGTTCACGGGGCAACAGGCCGCGGCAATGATCAGGTGCGGTTTCAACTGGTGGCCAATATGCTCAAACCTCCGGTGGCGGTGTATGCGCCCTGGCGCGACAATGCCTTTCTGGACATGTTTGGCGGACGCCGCGAGATGATCGATTATTGTTTGTCGCACAAATTGCCCATTACAGCGACCTATGACAAGCCGTATTCCACAGATGCCAATTTTTTGGGGCTCACGCATGAAGCGGGCAAATTGGAGTCGCTGGAGGTGGGGGCCGATTTTGTCGAGGCTGGCATGGGCGTGTTTCCGGCACAGGCACCCGACAAACCGGAGTTGTTTACCGTGCGTCTGGAAAACGGGTATCCGGTCAGGGTGAATGGTGAAGTTGTGGATGCGGTGCAGGCCATTTTAAAGGCCAATAACACGGGTGGGCGCAATGGTGTGGGCATTGGCATTCACACAGTGGAAAACCGGTTTGTGGGCATCAAGTCGCGCGGGGTCTATGAAAGCCCCGGGTTGTGTTTGTTGAGCGCGTGTTATGAGTTTTTGCAGCAGCAGGTGCTCGACCGTCGGGCGCGTCGGTTTTTTGACTCGGTGTCTTCCCTGCTGGCCGAGCAGATTTATCAGGGTTATTATTACGATCTGGCCTCACAAATGATGCGCAGTGCGCTATCGCCTGTGGCCAGATTGTTAACGGGTGAAGTGACTGTGGCGGCTTATAAGGGCACGGTGCTGTTTAAATCATCAAAGGATGTGCCCCATTCGTTGTATTCGGAATTGACAGCATCCATGGAAGCCGTGGGCAATTATGACCATCGCGATTCGGAAGGCTTTTTGAATGTGCTGGGTGTGAGTGCCAGAGCGGCACATGCAGCCGGGCAGATTGAAAGGGATTTGTTGGAAGGCATATGAACAAAAACAACCAAAAACTCTGGGGTGGGCGGTTTGGCAAAACAACCGAAAAATTGATGGAACAGTTTAATGCATCCATCACCTTTGACCAGCGGCTTTATAAGGTTGATATTGCAGGCAGCAAGGCGCAGGCGTGTGTGTTGACAAAAATGGGGGTGCTGAGTCAGGAAGACTGCGACCGGGTGATTCAGGGGCTGAATCAGGTTGAACGCGAATTGGACGACGGGAAACTTGCGCTGACCGCTGATCTGGAAGATATTCATATGGCGGTGGAAAAGCGCCTGATTGAACTGGTGGGGGATGCGGGTGCTAAAATTCACACCGGGCGCAGCCGAAACGATCAGGTGGCATTGGACGAGCGGCTGTATTTGCGGCAGGCCGTTGAGGAGACAGTGGCCCATATTGACCGGTTGATGGCGGTGTTGCTCCATTCGGCAGAGTGCCATATTGACGTGATTATGCCGGGTTATACCCATGTACAACAGGCTCAGCCGATTCGGTTTTCGCACTATGCCATGGCGTTGTTCTGGATGCTGGATCGCGACCGTGGGCGTTTTGTGGATGGTTTCAAACGCGCCGATGCCATGCCGCTTGGGTCGGGGGCGCTGGCCGGCAGTGCCTATCCGGTGGATCGCGACTTTTTGCGGTCTGAATTGGGGTTTTCGCGCATCACCGATAACAGCATTGACGCGGTCAGCGACCGCGATTATTTTCTTGAATATTTGTCATCGGCTGCTATTTTGATGGGGCATTTGAGCCGATTTTGTGAAGATCTCATTATGTGGTCGTCTTCGGAATTCCGGTTTGTTGAACTGGACGATGCGTTCAGCACCGGGTCAAGCATGATGCCCCAAAAAAAGAACCCCGATTCTCTGGAACTGGTGCGCGGCAAAACCGGGCGTGTTTATGGCAATTTGATGTCGTTGCTCACGGTGATGAAAGCCATTCCATTAACGTATGCCAAAGACATGCAAGAAGACAAAGAGCCCTTTTTTGATACGGTCGATACCGTGCAAGTGTCTCTGTCCGTATTTGCGGGTGCCTGGGAAACGATGATGGTGAAAAAAAGCCGGATGAAAGAGGCCTTAGATGGCATGATTTTGGCAACGGATCTGGCCGATTATCTGGTCAAAAAAGGCGTGCCGTTTCGCACCTGTCACCGCATTGTGGGTGAATTGGTGCGCACGTCGCTTTCTCGCGGGATGCGGCTTGAGGAATTGAATTTGGCAACCTTAAAAGCGGCATCAGATGATTTTGCCGACGATGTGATCGACATTTTATCAGCCGAACACAGCACCGCACTGCGCAATCTGGATGGCGGAACGGGAAAAGAGTCTGTGCTGCGACAGATTGCAGCGGGTAAACGGCTTCTTACTGCGCGTGAAGGAGGCGCGTTGCATGCGACCGTTTAACGAAAAAGATGTGCGGCGATTTTACGATTTGTTGCAACACAAACCAGAATTGGGACTCACACAGCTCAATGCATTGGATGGGGCCAATTTGATTGGTGTTGGGTTGTTTGACAATGAATCGGATTTTATGGCCGAGTGCAAGCGCTACAATGAATTGGGGCAGCTTTATGCCGGGATCAATCCGCGTGCGCTGCATTTGTTGGATGAATACGGTGGTTTAAAAAATCGCATGCGCACATTGTTTGTCGATGTGGTAACGGTTTCTGATATTGCCCATGTAACCGGGCAGGTGATTGCTAATAAGGATGGATTGACCGATGCTGCCCTCAAATTTTTGCGCGACACCTCTCGCCTGGATGATGGGGCCTATTTTTTCCCGTTGGACAAACCGATTGTGATTGAAAAAGAAAAACACGAGGCCGTCATCCATGCGGTAACAAAATGGTTTTTGGGTACATCTGACAGCTTTCAGATTGATTTGTTGCAAATGGTGCCTGTGACTGGAACTGCCAGACCCAATAAAACCTGGTGGTACCACCGATTTTATTTTCAGAAGTATCGTCCCTATATTTTGGAAGGTATTGCCGATGCTATATCGGGGGGAATAAATGCCGAATGAAATTTTTCACAATTTTGGCGCAGCGGTATCCGCGCTTGCTCAACAACTTGCCGGAGCCAAACGGTTGCTGGTGGGTATAACCGGGCCAACGGCCCGTGGCAAATCGATGTTTGCCCGGCAATTGCACAAAAGGTTGAACAAAAAAGGAACACCCACCCATATTTTTGAAGGGGATCGGTTTGTCATTCCCCATGCCAGGCGGGTTAAAGACGCGTCTTTTCCAGACGGCATTTATGAAGTGGAACGCATGAGAGAAACGGTTAAATCCCTGTTTCTGCGGCAGCCGTTTCAAGCGCCTTTTTATGTAAAAGATGGGTGGGCCACCGGTCGCATTTCTGTGGCAATGGGGGCCAAAGTTTTGCCATCTGTGGTGGTGGAAGAATGCCGTCCCAAGATGATTGCGCCCCATAATGAACTCATGATTGATCCTCAAACAGGGGATGTGCTGGAACAAATTTTGCCCGGCGATGAAATCTGGATTTTTGATTCAGAACTGTCGCTGTTTTACGAAGATTTGCGGTCGCTTTATAACAAAACTGTGGGGCTTCGCGCGTCTCGTGATGTGCGCCGGCGCAATTTTTTGGGCGCTGTTTCGCGCGGAGAACGGTATCCGCTGTTAACTCCCACAGAAGCCATTGCCAAGATTGAAGGTTTTTGGCGACGCGACGATGAAATGATTGCCAAAACAGTTGAATTGGCCGATCTGCTGGTGGTGCTGGAATAGAACAATAAAAAGGGTGACTATGAAGCTTGTGGCTTTGCAACATATAGATGAGACGGCTGCGCGAGTCATTGTGCCCAATATTGAAATTGTCAAACCGGGCCGCGATGGGGTGGTCGATGCGGCGCGTGATGCCGATGTGTTGATTGGAAATCCGGGCAAGGGATGGCGCGAGATTTTGCAGACGGCCAAACGCCTGAAATGGGTGCATGTGTCCAGTGCCGGTGTTGATCCCATGATGTGCCCCGAGTTTTTGGCATCCAGCGTGGTGTTGACCTGTGCCAAAGGCGATGTGGTGGGGCCTTTGCTGGCCGAGCACGCTTTTGCCTTAATGCTTTCTCTCACGCGAGGCATTGCCCTGTGCGCACGCGATGGGCGTTGGAACCGGCACGATGGCGAGGCCGGAAAGGCTGTTTATGAAGTGGGCGGCAAGACGATGGGTTTGGTGGGATTTGGCGGCGTGGGACGCCACCTGGCGCGAATGGCAAAAGCTTTTCATATGAATGTGATTGCGGTGCGGCGTTCTCCAGAGGCAGGCCCCGAGGGTGTCACCATCTGGGGGCCCGACCGATTTTTCGATTTGCTGGCACAATCCGATGTGGTGGTGATATCGGTGCCCGATACGCCCGATACCAGGGAAATGTTCAATGCTGAAGCCTTTCGGCAGATGAAAAAAACGGCGCTTTTAATTACTGTGGGACGTGGCAAAACCGTGCATACCGAGGCGCTGGTTGATGCGTTGCAGCGCGGCGAAATTGGCGGGGCAGGATTGGATGTGGTTGATCCAGAACCTTTGCCCGATGATCATCCACTGTGGAAAATGCGCAATGTGATTATTACACCGCACATCGCGGGCAATGCCCCCGAACGCGCGGGGCGCAACCACGCGCTGGTGCTTGACAATTTGAGGCGTTTGGTTCAGGGCGAACCTCTGGAGAGTGTGGTTAATAAACAGTTGGGGTATTAGATTCAATCAGAATTCAGGAAAAAGCCCGGTATTCTGAAATTTCAGTTTGCAACAGCCAACAAAAAGGCTGCGTTGGAAGGCCAAATCCCTCTGTATCCTGTTTGTAAAAGGAGGATACAGAGGGATTTGGCTCGTTAAGGGGAAGGAGGTTTTCTTTTTGTGGTACCTGTCAAGTTTTTAACTGGCGACATTTGCAAAATCGAAGTTGCCCATAAATTAGTTGAAACAAGTCAGGCTCCCAGGTTATCATGAGAAAACAGCATCCAACTGTATCTCAAACCAAAGGAGCCCGATATGAACAAAGGATCGTCACCCCCTTCAGTCGTCAAGTCAGATTCATCCCAAGCAAGTGCCGATCTGGGTGGCATGGATGTGCGTGTTGCCTTGATTCAAGCGCTCATTCCCTTGGGGTTAGACGCGGTAAACGACCTGCTTCAAGAGGAAGTGAAACACCTTGCA
>CAXNEV010000108.1:0-9344 GCA_964200925.1 Candidatus Latescibacterota bacterium
AAGGGATGTGGCATCCTTTTCCATGTTTTCCATTCAGGCCAACCGGGCCGATATGGCAGATTCAGGAGTGATGCGCCGGGAGTTGCAAGAAAAATAGGAATGGGCACTAAACCAACTGCCAGAAGAATATCGCATCACGGTGGTATTAAGAGAAATTGACGACCTGCCGTGTGAAGAAATTGCCTCATTTTTGGGTTGTTCTGTGGGCACCGTAAAATCCAGATTATTTCGAGCGCGCGGTTTGTTGCGCGACTTATTACAGGGTCATTACAAATCCTGGTTTGTGACCTAAGAAGCTGTCTTAAAAATACCTTTGTCTCGCAATTTCGAACAAATCGGTCAGAACCCTCAAAATGACAAATACCGTAAAATCAAATGGTTAACAAATTCGACCGATCAGAGATATCAGGAGAAAAGCGGTCATTATCCGAATTTTAAGACAGCTTCTAAGACCATGAAAAACAAAATACGCGTAGATCACAAAATGTTGTCGGCCTATCTCGACGGTGAATTAACAGAAGCAGAAAAAAAAGCCGTAGAAGAACATCTGGTTTTGTCGGCAAAGGCACGAGCGCTTTTATCCGATCTGGAGGGAATCCGGGAGGCATTTGCTCAATGGAAGCCCAAAGGCCCCAATCCTTTTTTGGCAGATCGCATTTCGGAACGCATCGCCGAAGAAGCTGCTCTGGGCAATCGTATGAGGTCTTTTGCGAGGCAGTTTGTGCAGCGGTTTGCTCTGGTGGCCATGTTGCTGGTGGTTGCAGGGGCACTCATTGTTCTCAACCACCATTTGCACAATCGGGTTGAACTGATTACGCTTGAGGCGTATCTGGAAGGGGCGCTGGATCGCGATCTTCGCGAAGTGAGCACAGTCACAGAAGCCGATTTGTCCAAAGATCTCGTTTTGGATCTCGTCCTATCGGGAAATGTACGTTAGGGGTTTGATATGTTTATCCGGCGCATTCACTTGATTGGATTTCTGGTGGTTGTGTTTCTTGCCGGAGTGGTTTCCGGAACGGTTTATGACAGCATGGCAAACCATTCGGTAGAACAAAAAAAACGCGTTAGAATTTCAGATCTGGCCCAACAGGTGGATCTGTCTGCCGATCAAAAACAAAAACTGGATGTCATATTGGAAGAAAGCCGCAAGCGCATGGTGGATATTAACCGCTCATTGCGCGCCGATGTCAAAAAAATCTGGCAAGAAACCCGGCAGCAAATACGCGCCATTATGACACCTGATCAGCTTGGGACTTTTGATAAGTTGCTTGAAGATTATGACCGAGAAAAAAAAGAACGTGAATTACAGATGCATAAAAACAAACCGTGATGATGGGCGGAAATTTTGATTGATACCTATTTTTTCATTTTATCAAGTGAGTAACTGTTTACTGGCGTGTTGCGTTTTTTACCTTGGTTGTTTACGGGAGGACGAATGATTGATCGGAAGCACATAATGATTGCGGCGCTTTTGCTGTCTGTCGGGCTGTTTTCATGTGGTGGCGAGACAGGGCAGCAAGCTGCCAATGAAGGTGGGCAACGGCAAGGGCGTCCCCGTGCCGCTGCTTCACCTGTCAAAGTAGAACCTGTAAAAAAATCGGATATATCACAATATATTCTTAAAAATACAACACTTGAAGCAGAACAATGGGTTGAAATACGCGCGCGAACGTCGGGGCAGGTCATTGAAATTATAAAAGAAGAAGGCGATCCCGTTCAGGCTGGCAGTGTGATTGCGCGTTTGGATGATGATGTGGCACGAATCAATGTGTCTCAACGCGAGGTGGCCTATCGCGAAGCCCAGCAACGTTATGAGCGCGAAGAGGCTCTGTTCAAGCGCAATTTGGGAAGCAAAGAAGGGTATGCCAGTGCCCAAACACAATTGGAAGCAGGCAAGGCCTTACTGGAACAGGCCCAACTGACGCTGGGATATACGTCGATAGAATCGCCTATTGCAGGCATTTTAACCACTCGTAGCATTGAAGTGGGCAATATGGTAACCAATAATCAGGTGGTGGCTGCCGTTGCCAACTTTAACCCGTTGTTGGCACGTATTCAAGTAACCGAGAAAGATTTTGGGAAAATTAATGTTGGGCAATCTGCACGGATTACGGTTGAAGCAGCACCCAACAAAGAATTTCGCGGACGGGTTCGCATGATTAGCCCGGTTGTGGATCCAGAAAGTGGCACTGTTAAAGTGACGGTTGAAATTCCCCGTAGCAATAACGATCTGTTGCGGCCAGGTATGTTTGCATCTGTTTATATCATTACTGAAACGCGTCAAAATGCACTGGTGATTTCCAAAAAAGGGCTTGTGTTAGAAGGCGAGGGCAATCAGGTATTTGTTTATGAAAAAGACGAGGAAACCGGGATGGGCAAAGCCCAGCGCAAAAGAATTGAAATCGGATTTACAGACAGCGATCGACTGGAAGTGCTTTCGGGGCTTTCAGAAGGCGAGCAGGTGATTACCGTTGGGCAAGAAGGATTGCGCCCCGGGTCTGCTGTGCGGTTGGTTGGAGAAGGAGCACCCACTTTGGCGACTGCTCCAGGCGGTGCTCCAGAAGGTCAACCCGGTGCCAGACCGTCAAGGGGTGGTCCTTCAGAGGGTGGTGCGCCAAAAAGCGGTACCCCAGCAGGTGGTTCTCCAGCAGCTGGTTCTCCTGCAGGTGGTGCGTCAGGTGGTGCCCTATCAGCAGGTGGAATGCCGGGAGGTGGGCCACCAGGAGGTGGAGGAGATGACGCAGAAAGGTTAAAACGCATGATCGGGATGATTGAGCGCACCCCCGAAGTCAAAAAAATTTATGATGAGCGGGTCAAACAGGATCCGGAATTGCCAAAAAGCATGGACAAAGTTCGGGCATTTATGGGAGAAATGCGCGAAAAGGGTCTGATACAAGGACGCGGAAGACAGGGTAATTAACGCCTATGAAACTGATTGAATTTTCGACACAACGGCGCGTGACAGTAACGATGTTTGTGGTGGCTACTATAATTTTTGGTTGGGTGGCTTTTGAGCGGTTGGCCATCAATTTGTTGCCAGATATTACCTATCCTACGTTAACTGTTCGAACAGAATATGAAGGTACAGCACCTTCAGAAATGGAGCGGTTGATCACAGAGCCTGTGGAAGGGGCAGTGGGGGTGGTCAACAATGTGATCCGGGTGAGTTCTGTATCGAGGCCAGGGGTTTCAGATGTGGTGGTTGAATTTGCCTGGGGCACCGATATGGATTTTGCGTCGATGGATGTGCGCGAAAAACTGGATCGGGTGAGGTTGCCACAGGATGCGCGAAAGCCTGTTTTGTTGCGTTTTGATCCCTCGTTAGATCCCATTATGCGCGTTGGGCTGTTTGGTGAAGAAAGCCTGGTTGCCTTGCGCCTTTTAGCAGAAGAAGAGATCAAATCCGATCTGGAAAGTTTGGAAGGCGTTGCATCGGTTCGGGTTAATGGCGGATTGGAAGAAGAAATCCATATTGAAATTGACCAGCCCAAATTGGCGGCTTTGCGCATCCCCCTTTCTCAGGTGGTTACTCGCCTTGCGCAGGAAAACGTAAATCTGACGGGTGGGCAACTCAAAGATGGCGAAGCCGAGTATCTGGTGCGCACTCTCAATGAGTTTCGAGCGGTTGATGAAATCAAAGACATTGTTGTGGGACAACAAGATGGGGTCATTATCACGCTGGCCGATGTGGGCGTGGTTTCCCGCGGAAATAAAGAGCGCAAAGTCATTACGCGGATCAATGGCCAGGAAAGTGTGGAACTGGCTGTTTATAAAGAAGGCGATGCCAACACCGTTACGGTTGCGCGCGCCATTCGTTCGGCTGTAGAAGATTTTCGCCAAAAATCGGGTGAGTTGTTGGGCAGTTCTCGCATGGAAATTGTTTCGGATCAATCGACCTTTATTCAAGAGTCGGTTTCTGAGGTGCTCAATACCGCCATTTTGGGTGGGTTTTTGGCGATCATTGTGTTGTATTTGTTTTTGCACAGTCCCAAAAGCACGGCCATTATCAGTGTGTCAATTCCCATTTCGGTGATTGCCACATTTTTTTGTATGTATGTTTCCGATGTCACGTTAAATATTATGTCGCTGGGCGGGTTGGCACTGGGCATTGGCATGCTGGTTGACAACTCGATTGTCGTTTTGGAAAGTGTTCAGCGCTATCGCGACGAAGGAATGGGTGCCCGAGAAGCCACCAACAAAGGGGGTGCAGAGGTCGGTGTGGCTGTTGTGGCTTCAACGATGACGACCATTTGTGTATTTGTTCCCATTGTGTTTGTCGAAGGCATTGCCGGGCAATTGTTTCGAGATCAAGCATTGACAGTAACATATTCTCTGGCCGCTTCCCTGCTGGTTGCCCTCACCGTGATTCCCATGCTGTCTTCGCTTGAATTTCCATGGATGAACGAATTTGCCCAGGTTGACAAAAGACGCCAGAAGATGGGGCGTGGCGGGGCAAAAACACCGGCCATGTTGCTGGGGCTGGTTGGGTGGTTTTTCGGGTGGATGGGGCGAGGCCTTCACGCTTCTTTCCGACCTTTTTTTTGGGCATTTGATGCGGTGATAAATCCGCTATATGTGATTTATCCCAAAATTATCCGGTGGGCTTTGCACAGGCGTGTTACAGTAATTGTAGGATCATTTTTGCTCATGTGCAGTTCGCTGTTTCTGTTCCAGTTGTTGGGCAGTGAATTGATTCCCGAAATGAGCCAAGGGGAGTTTGCAATTAATATTGAAATGCCGCTTGGAACGCCATTGGCGGCCACCACACAAACGGTGCAAAGTGTGGAAAATATTGTGCGCACATTTCCAGAGGTGCGGTTGGTTTACGGCATTGTTGGCACCAGCGGGGCATCAGGTGGCAGTGCCGGTGAAGAGCGTGAAAATGTGGGGGTGGTCAATGTGGTTTTAAAAGAAGGGGTGATTCGAGAACGCGAAATTGATGTGATGGATCGCATGCGCACAGCCATTCTCGACATTCCGGCAGCCAATTTCAAATTTGCCCGACCGTCGCTTTTTTCAGCCAAAACGCCCATTGAAGTTGAAATTGCCGGATATAATTTGCAAACGCTTCAGTTGTTGTCCAACCAAATGATGGACCGCATGCAAAACATTGATGGGCTAACAGATATCAAAACAAGCGCCGAAGGCGGGACTCCTGAAGTACAAATTCGATTTGACCGCAAACGCGTGGCGCAACTGGGCACAACCATTAATGCCATTGGCAGCATTATTCGAAACCAGGTACAAGGTGAAATTGCCTCACAATTTACGCAGGGTGATCGGCAGGTTGACATTCGGGTGCGTGCCGAAGAAGAACATCGAAGCACAGTTGATGATTTGAGGCGATTGATCATCAGCCCGGCCAATGCGGCTTCACCAGTGCCACTTTCTGTGGTTGCGGATTTGAGTATTGAAATGGGGCCTGCGGAAATTCGGCGCATTGATCAGGAGCGCGTGGCCATTATTTCGGCCAACCTGGAAGGGCGCGATTTAAGCGAAGTGGTAGTCGATATCGAACGTGAAATTGCCCAAATAGCTTTGCCGTCTGATGTTACCATGAAAGTGAGCGGGCAAAACGAAGAGCGCAAACGGTCGTTTGAAAGTATGCAAATGGCCATTGGATTGGCCATTTTTCTGGTGTATCTGGTCATGGCTTCGCAGTTTGAATCATTGATTCATCCTTTTGTGATTATGTTTTCGATCCCGTTTGCCCTTGTGGGGGTGGTGCTGGTGTTGCTGCTTGCCGGGCAGGCGGTGAGTGTGGTGGTGTTAATTGGGTTGATCATGCTTGCCGGGATTGTGGTCAACAATGCCATTATTTTGATCGATTATATCAATACGCTGCGCCGTGAACACAACATGCCGAAATTTCAGGCCATTGAAGAAGCGGGGAAAGTGCGATTGCGCCCCATTTTGATGACCACATCAACCACGGTGTTGGGTTTGTTGCCGATGGCGCTGGGCATTTTTAATTTTCGCCCCATTGTGATGGGTGTGGAAAATGCACTGGGTGGGGTTTTGCCTGAAACCGCGATGATGGTGGTGATGGTTTTGGTGAATCTGATTTTTCCGGTGGGGCAGGGGGCTGAAATTCGCGCTCCAATGGCCATTACCGTCATTGGAGGGTTGTGTGTGTCCACAATGGTAACACTTGTTTTGATTCCGACGCTGTATTCGTTGGTCGATCGCAAGGAGTAAGCAACGAAAATGGAGATCTCTTCGCCGGAAAGTGCTTATCAAAGCCGTTTGGAAGCCTATTCGCTTTCAGAGTTGGAAGATGTTTATTCCTATCTGGATCGCGACACTTTTCCCGAACGCCATGTTTTGATCGCTCAGGAAATCGAACGGCGGCTCAAAAATCTGGATGCATCTCCCGAATTGGGGGCAGAAATTGGGGGTGAAACAACCTCGCCAGGGTTTTGGAGACGCATCAGTTCCAGTTTTGTCGATGTGTCCATCCAGGCGCTTGCCCCTTTTATAGTTTATAAAATGATTCAGGAAACCTTCATGCCTGGTGCTGCAACGGCCCCGACTCCTGGCGCGGGTCCACCCGGTGGCGGGCGGGGAAGAGGGCCATCCCCAAGCATTTGGGGAGACATTACGACCCAATATGACAGTGTAAAAACATTTATTGTCAATCTGTTTGCCGGGCAACCCGAAACACTTGTGCAATTTGAGACTTTTGGTGGATTGGCGCTGGTGTATTTGGCCTATCGAACCTGCTGGCATGTGTTTGGGTGGACGCGTTCGGGGAGCACACCAGGGATGAAAGAATTGGGATTGCGCCTGGAAAGCGTTTCGGGAGGGCGCCCAACTGTCAAACAATCGGTGTTGCGCTTTTTATTGCACCATGTTTTGTTTGTGGTCACCCTGGGTGTGAGTGGCCTCTGGATGTTGTGGGACAGGCAAAAACGCGCTTTGCACGACAAATGGGCAGGAACCAAAGTGGTGGTTGTGAAGCGCTCCTGGGAGAAGATGAGTGAGGAAAGACAATTCGATTAAGGGTTTGCGGTTGCCTTTTTTAAAGCCTTTTATTATAATTTCAAATGTCCCCAAACGCCTTTCCCCTTTTTCCCCGGTCTTTGAGGTGTTGTTGTTGGCCGATTCCCACGCGATATAAACCCATTGTTTGTTTTATTTTTACATATCCTACTGATGGTCGAAACTTTTGAGTATGTGCTTCCGTCTAATTCCAAAATTCTGGATTGTCAACACGGTTCTAAGGAGTGAGTTATGCACAGGCGACTGAGTCAATGTGCCTGCTGGTTGTTGCTGGTTGTATGGATGGTTATTTCATTTGCCCCCACGGCAGAAGCCCGTTCGGTGTTCACTGCCAGAAGAACATTTGGGGTGTTATTTTTGGGAGGCAGTGCACTGATGGCCAAAAAGGCATTGGATTTTAAGCGCGATGCCGATGATATCTACAAATTTTATAAATTGGCCAACAGTGCAGAAGAAGCTGGCACTCTGTTTGATAAAGCCAGTGATCGGGATACCAAAAGCCAGATGAGCATTGGGCTGTCGGCGATTTTTTTGGTAAGCGGGCTTCGGCTGCTGCTGGACAGCGGCATTGATGACAATATTCCCAAAATTGACCGGCGCATTAAACTGGATGTAACCAGCGATCTTCAAAAACAATCCGTTGGTTTTGCATTAAAAAAACGATTCTAAATTCCGGGACACATTATCCTCGGCGGACGTGAGGGAGAAAAGCATGAAAAATGGGTGTATCGGCCGACGGTTTGTCGGTATGTTTGGCATGTTAACGATCTTGCTGGTTCTCAGTGGGTGTGGCCGCGAACGGGTGAACCCCATAGATCCCAGTTTTTCCGGAAGTGAGACCTTAACCCCTCCTGGCAATATTAAAGCCACTGGAGACATTGGTCGCATTACATTGACCTGGAACCCGGTTACCAATACCGATCTGGCAGGTTATGGGATCTGGCGTTCCACCTCTGCCACAGGAGGATATGTGCGGTTGAAGGGCGAATCGGCAGATACGTCGGTAACAACAGCTCGGACAACCTTTATTGACACCACTTTAAATTTGACCGTGTCAAAGATTTATTTTTACAGAATCAATACTGTCGATGTGGCAGGGCGTTCAAGCAGCCTTTCGGCATTTACCAGTGGCGAAGCCCAAGTCGACAATCGGGCACCCAACACCCCCTCTGATTTGTCGGCTGTAACAGATGTCAGCAGCGGACGCGTGACGCTGTCGTGGACAACGCCTCAAACAGACCGGGACAATCAAATTTTAACCGGATTGACCCAGTACAAAATTTACCGTTCAAAAGATTCACAAACGGCATTTGTTCTTGTGGCGACCATTCCGGCTGGTACATCAACATATGTTGACAAAGATGCACTGGAAACGAATGCCCAATATTTTTATCGGATCAGCGCGGTTGATGCGGTTGGCAATGAAAGTGCGCGTTCAACAACTGCAGCCTTAACAACAGCAGGCACGGGTATTCCCGCACCAACGGGATTGCGCGCAACAGGGCAAATTGGGCAAATTGTGATTGCGTGGACAGCAGTAACCGAACCGCATCTGGTGGGGTATCTGGTGGTGCGTTCGACCTCTACCCAATCGGCTTTTGTGCCTGTTACGAGTGATACACTATTCACAACGGGCCAGACCGAATACATCGATAAAAATGTTGTGGCCAACCAGATTTATTATTATCGGGTGCAGGCGGTGGTTCGAGATCCGGGACGCGGCCTGGTGCGAAGTGATTTGACGCCTTTTAAAGATGGCCAGGCAACGGCAGATCAAAGTGCGCCT
Source organism: Candidatus Latescibacterota bacterium (assembly GCA_964200925.1). GTDB lineage: Bacteria > Latescibacterota > UBA2968 > UBA2968 > UBA2968 > CAXNEV01. Next base: position 8,789 of record CAXNEV010000108.1, read on the forward strand.
GCTGCACCATCGGATTTGATTGTGACCCTGAACGATACCAATTTCAAACGGGTATTCTTGAGCTGGACAGCACCCACAAAAGACAGCGGTGGGGGTGATTTGACCGGTTTAACATCGTTCCAGATTTTCCGATCCCGGCAAACAAATAGCTCATTTGTATTGCTCTCAACGGTGTCGTCAACGCAGGTGAGTTATCAGGATACAACGGTTGAGTATTTGACCCCGTATTTTTATGCCGTGAGTGCCGTGGATGGTTCTGGAAATATTGGCCCGCGATCCAATGCAGCTTCCATTACCACCAAAGGGTTGGTTGCCCCGCGCAATGTGGTGGCAACAGGAGGTTCTGGGCGCATCACCATTGCCTGGTCTGCCAATACAGAAACCGAGTTGACCGGGTATCGGGTGTTGCGTTATACCAATCCGTCACAAACGACCCCAGAAGCCACATTTACTTCTTTGCAAACAACTTATGTTGATTCGCCCTTTGTTGGTGGGGTGGTGAAGGTTTACCGCATTCAGGCACTTGGTGCTGGAGGTCTTCAAAGCGATCTTTCGG
>CAXNEV010000109.1:0-9313 GCA_964200925.1 Candidatus Latescibacterota bacterium
GGTGTTGTGAACAACCGCGCCAGCAGCAACCGATTGCGTTCCCCTCCTGAAAGCACTTTGACCAGACAGCGGGCGCGATCGGGAGGAAACAAAAAATCTTGCAAATAACTGAAAACATGTTTGTTCTGGCCATCTACCATGACCCGGTCGCTGCCATTGGCCACGGTATCAAACACCGTTTTATTTTCATCCAGTTGTGCCCGCAACTGATCAAAATAGGCCACCTGCAACCGCATGCCGTGAATCACTTTTCCCGAATGGGGTTGCAAGTCGCCCAACAACAACCGCAACAGCGTGGTTTTTCCAGCGCCATTGGGGCCAATTAATCCAATTTTGTCCCCGCGCATGATGGATGTTGAAAAATGTTCAACCACAGGTGTGGCCGCATAGGCAAACGAAATCCCCTCTGCCTCAATCACCACCTTGCTCGTGCGTTCAACCGCCTGCACCGAAATGCGCGCCGCCCCGACTTCGGCGCGCCGTTTTTGCCGTTCCACACGCATGCGTTCAAGTGCCCGCACACGGCCTTCATTGCGCGTGCGCCGCGCCCGAATGCCCTGCCGAATCCAGGCTTCTTCCTCGGCGAGTTTGCGGTCAAATTCTACCTGATGAATGGCCTCTGCTTCAAGCTGTTCTTCCCGCCGTTCCAGATACGTTTGATAATCACAGCCCCAACTTGACAATTTGCCCTGAGAAATTTCCAGAATGCGCGTGGCCAACTTCTGCGTAAACATCCGGTCATGGGTCACAAAAAACAAAGCCCCACGTTGCTTGAGAAGAAAAGATTCCAACCATGTAATGGCCTCAATGTCCAAATGATTTGTTGGTTCATCGAGCAACAGCACATCGGGCATCATGGCCAGGGCGCGTGCCAGAAGCGCGCGGCGTTTCAAACCAACCGATAACGCTTCAAACCTATCATTTGGATCTAACTGCATGCGCGACAACACCACATCCACAATGGGCGGTCCGGCAGATGAGGATCGGGCATGTTCGGCAACAACCTCTTTGACGGTGCCCGACAATCCCAATGGCACATCCTGTCCCAACAGGGCGATGCGCGTGTCTTTTTGTCGAATCACATCGCCAAAATCCGGTTCCACGTCTCCAGTGATAATTTTCATTAATGTGGACTTGCCTGCCCCATTGCGCCCCAGCAAACACAGCCGTTCACCCGGATGAATCTGAAGATTTACCCCTTCAAACAAAGGCGGATCGCTATAGGCCATCGAAACGTTATTCAGTGTAATCAGTGCCATAACCCATGCGTTATAAAACGCCAATTCCTCATTGAAGTTATTTTATTTTCAAATTTTCAAAATATCATGCTTGATGACCAGATGGAAGTCTTTTGAATACTTTTTTTTCGTCTTATCCAATAGAGATATTCTCCCAATCCCCTTCAACTCGCCATAACATTTTCACAGAAGATTACAAAATACAAGTTATGGTCTCTTTTGTCCCCAAAAATTCTTTCCAACAATCAAAAAGGATCCTCTCTTTCACAACCGGGTTCCTTCCAAAAACACTGCTGTGACTTTGCTGCACACATGGACATCTTTTGTGGGATCGCCATCAAACGCCACCAGATCGGCCACTTTGCCCACGGCAATGCTACCCATTTCTCCCGCCATGCCAATGGCCTCTGCAGAAATGCGCGTGGCCGAAATCAGTGCTTCGGCAGGCGTGAAGCCCACCTGGACAAGCAATTGCATATCGTAGTCCAGATGTCCAAAAGCCAGGGCATTCACCCCCGAATCCGTTCCTGGCACAATGCGATCTTTCATGCCAAATGCCAGCATCTTGCGCATCACATCCAGACGCAAATCCATGCGGGCTTCCAAGTTTTCAAGTTTTTGTTCTTCGCTCTGGCTCAATGTGCCCAAGTCGCGTTTTTCTCGCAATGGCACAATCGTATAATACTGCGTCCAGGCCTGTAATGTTGGGCTGATCCATATCTGGGATTCCGCCATCTTTTTTGCCAAATCCGGGTCAAATCGAAGGACATTGTCCGGATCCAAAAACTCGGCGTGTTCCATCAAATCAATTCCCGCCTCAATGGCCCGAACCATAGACTCTTTTGCCCGACAGTGCGCCGCGGTCAAGTTGCCTCCAATGATCTGATTAAGGAAAACCCCGCTGAAAAAAAACAGCAGGGTTTGGTAACTGGGCAAAAAAAAGAAAACCCAAATTGGCATGTGCAAATTCGGTTGTTCAATGGAATTCTCTGTTGGTTTTCTTCTTTTTCCTCATTCACCCGGCACGCCTATAACGCAGCATGCTTTCCAATACGTGCAAACCCTTCGGCGTAGGTGCAATTTTTCATTCCCGCCGAATGAGACGCTTCCATGGCCCGATATTGTCCTAAAATGATATACATCTCGGGCAAATTCGGCTGTGCTTCCAGACCTCTTAAAGCTGCCATTTTGCGTTCAAAAACCGCCGAAATATCCACATAAAAATCGGGCACAAAACCCGACACAGGTGCGGTGCCACTCGTCGTTTCAAAACACACCAGTTCGGGCCGTCCACACGGCGGGTGATCGGTTACAATGCCCGGTGCGCCACAATAACTGCATGCCCACAATGCGGCCTGGGCCGTTTCGACATGGTCGGGATGCAACATGTCGTTGATCCAGTGTGTCAACACCAGATCGGGCTGGTATTCCCGAATTTTATCTATCAAACGCAACCGCCGTTCAGGCCCTAAAATGAGCGGGCTGTCGCCATAATCAAAACACTCAATGGTTGCTCCCAACAACTGCGCAGACGACTGAATTTCTGCCGCTCGAATCTTTTTGATTTCTGCAATCGTCGGTTTCACCTTTCGAGCCCACAACCCGCCCGATTCGCACTTTTCCCCATAACTCATGTCACACACATGCACCGAGCTTCCCGCTTCTGTTAACCGCAAAATGGTACCCCCGGCCCGGGAACAAAAATCTGCCGAATGTGCACTCAATACCAGAACCCGTCGGTTTTCAAGTTTCATGTCATGCTCCATTTCAGTTAATTGAAAAATTGTTCATATATTTATTTTTTGTACATTTTTTGAAACTCTTCTGTTGATCCATCATCTTCAGGTTCAAAACCCAACAGCTCTTTGGCATTTGACAAATCCCATTTCAATTCGCCCCCTTTGGAAATGCCATAAAAAATGCCCCAGTTCAAATGTTCTGCCTCAATACACCGCCAGGTCATTTGGGAAATATCTTTGGGACTGAACCACCGCGATTTTCCAGACTCATAAAAACGTCCGGGTTCATCTTTGCCATTAAAATTCGCAATGCGCAAACAAAATACCCGCATGCTATATTGATCCACGTAAAACCGCCCCAGCGCTTCGCCAAACGCTTTGCCCGCCCCATAAATGCTGTCGGGCCGCACGGGTTCTTCGGGCCGTGAACAGATCCCGTCGCGTTCATTCATCCCGGTTACGTGATTGGTGCTGGCAAACACCACGGTTTTCACCTTGTTGATGCGCGCCGCTTCATAAATGTTGTAAGTTCCTTTCATATCCACATCAAACGTCAACTGGGCCAGTTGCGCATTTGTCATGCCTCTCCACCGGTTGAAAATGGCCAGGTGAGCAATGGCGTCCACCCCATCACAGGCTTCCACCATGGCTTCAAAATTGGAAATATCCGAAATGACCAGTTCGTCATTTGGCCTCATATCTTCAGGCACGCGCGAATGGCACAACAGGCGAAAATCGTATCGATCTTGCAAATGTTTGCGCAATGACGTGCCAAGTCTTCCAGCTGCACCTGTAATCAACAATTTTTTACGCTCAGCCATTCTTTCCATCCCCTCTCCACCTTTATTTAACAACGTGTGAATTGCAGGTTGCCACAACCATTGGCTTTCAATATCTTTCCACAACATCAACGACAAAGGAGCACCAAATGGCAAGAAAAATTTGGGTCAGCACCACAGCATTCCAGCTGAGAGGCGGCCCCACAATAGAGGCAAACACTGAAAAAGCGTCACGCCTGATCGATCAGGCTGCCGTTGACAAACCCGACATCATCTGTTTGCCAGAAACCTTTCCCAGCCATGGTTTGTCCAATGACCTGCGTCTGACCTTTCCACAACCCGTTCCTGGCCCCGTGACCGATATGGCCTCGGCCAAAGAAAAACAATATAACACCCACATCATTTGTCCCCTGCTTGAAAAACGCAACGACCGCATTTACAACACAGCCGTTGTGATTGACCGCAACGGTCACATCGTGGGCACCTACGACAAGTTGCACCCCGTGACGACCAGTGCCAATTTTACCGAATTTGAAAACGGCGTCACACCCGGATGCGAGCCCAAAGTATTTGACCTCGACTTTGGCCGCATAGGCATTCTCATTTGTTTCGATATTCTATGGCCCGCAGAATTTGCCGCACTTAAAACCCTGGGTGCAGAAATTGTCTTCTGGCCTTCGGCTTACGACGGCGGATTTCCGCTGCAAGCCCTTGCCTGGAATCACAAATACTACGTGGTCTCATCGGTTTTAACCAGCCAATCTCGCATCATTGACATCACAGGTGAAATTCTCGGCAAAACCGGGCAGCGATCGGCTGTGATAGGTTTGGAACTCAATCTGGACAAGCGCTATTTCCACACAGATTTTAACGCATCCCAAATGCCAGCCCTCAAAGCCAAATACGGTCGCGATATCACCGTTCGTGTCTATCATGAAGAAGCGGGCCTTGTCATTGAATCCAATCGATCCGATTTGTGCATCGAAGACATTATGAAAGAATTTGACCTTGAACTTGGGCCGGATTACATCGCCCGACACAATCTGGCTGAAAAAACCACCCGCCATCACCAGATTCCAGAACCACAAAAACCCCGGCAAACCAAATCGCAGTGGGCCTAACGGGTGATCGTATTCGTTTTCTAAAACACAAAAAAGGAATCGCGTAAATTCATGTCATTCATTGATATCCACTGGTTGCTTGATATTACAAAAGAAGCATCAAAAATTTCCCTCGCCCATTTTGGCAACACCAGAGGCACGCTCAAAGCTGACAATTCGTGGGTCACACAAGCCGACATCGACGTTGAAAAATACCTGCGATCCGAATTATTGAAAGAACGCCCCAACGACGATATTCTCGGTGAAGAAGGCGACAAAACCGCCCCCACCGCGTCCATTGTATGGGCAATTGATCCCATTGATGGCACACGCGTGTTTAACCACGGGCTTCCCGTTTGGGGCATTTCTATCGGTGCATTGGTCGATGGGGTACCCACTGTGGGTGCCATCTCTTTACCCGCCCTTGGAGATACTTATTTTACAGACGGCAAAACCGCCTGGTGCAACACCACTATGCTCACACAACCTAAACCCGTTATCGATCCCAATGCCCTGCTGCTGGTTAGCGAAGGTGCATTCCAAACCACCGATATTGACTTTGAAGGCAAAATCATTCACCTCGGATCGGCCGCTGCCAATTTGTGTTATGTGGCCAAAGGCTCTGCGGTTGGCGCTATTGATCAGGCCAATTTGTGGGATTATGCCGCCGGGGCCGCCATTTTGCGCGTTTTGGGTGTACCGTTTTGTTATGCCTCTGGCAAAGAAGTTGATTTCAAAGCCCTTTACACACACCATGCCGCGCCAGAACCGACGCTCATTTGCCCGGCAGAGCATTTTGAAACCCTTCAAAAAAGTCTCATAACCCTCGGTCAATGAGAAAAGAACAAAGGCATGATTCGTTTATTTACAAACAGCGACCTGCCACAGGTTACCAAGTTGCTTGTGCGCGTGTTCAATCCTTCTGCATGGAATGAAGTCTGGACGTATGAACGGGCACACAACCAGATTGATAAAACGTGTCGATCTCCAGGTTTTATCGGGTTTATAACCATACCCGAAGACATGGTTTTGGCTGTGTTATTTGGTCAACTCCAGACCACACACACACCCAAAACGTTTCACATTAAAGAGTTTTTTGTAGATCCAGACTGTCAAAGACAGGGGCTTGGCACAGCACTACTCAATCATCTTGAAAAATACCTGGACAACCTGGGGGTTTACCACCTCACAACCGCGATATCCGGCAAAAGCCCGGCCATGCGATTTTATCTCAAACGGGGTTTTGTCGATACAGGCCCGGTTTTTTACAATCCGAAAAACCACACGGTTGAAAAAAATATCAAAGCATACCGTTAAAACCGTTAAATATGAATCGCGCGTTGATCCACGGCAAGGGCGGCTTCTTTGAGAGCTTCTGATAATGTAGGATGGGCGTGCATGGTGCGGGCAATGTCTTCCGCACTGGCAAAAAACTCCATGGCCAACACACCTTCCGACAGCATATCGGATGCCCGCGCCGCCAGGATGTGAATGCCCAGCACGCGATCTGTTTTTTCATGTGCCAAAATCTTCACCTGTCCGTCTGTTTCATGTAAACTGTGTGCCCGTCCATTGGACAATAGCGGAAACTTACCCACCCGATAGGGAATGCCTTTCTCCTTCACCTGCTCTTCCGTCAACCCCACCGAAGCCAGTTCAGGGTGTGTATAAACCACATTGGGAATGGCATTGTAATTGACATGACCACTTTTGCCAACCATCCACTCAACAGCTGCCACCCCTTCTTCTTCTGCCTTATGCGCCAGCATGGGTCCGGCAATGACATCCCCAATGGCATACACCCCAGGCAGATTGGTTTCAAATTTTTCATTGACCCAAATGCGGCCCTTTTCATCACGCCTTAATCCAACTTCCTCTGCGCCTAATCCTTCGGTATTGGGACTTCTGCCTACCGCTACCAGCAATCGGTCGCACGTTTTTTCAACCGTTTCATCTCCCGATTTCAACATCACCTGAACCTTCCCATCTTTCACCTTTGCCGATTCTGCTTTTGTCTTGAACTTAAACGACAATCCCTGTTTTTCAAGCACCTGTTGCAACCCACTGGACAACTCGCGATCCATAGTGGGTGTTATATGATCCAGAAACTCCACCACCGTTACTTTTGAACCCAACCGATTCCACACCGACCCCAATTCCAGTCCAATGGCCCCTGCACCAATAACCATCATGGTCTCAGGTATAATATCTAATGACAAAGCTTCGGTTGAACTGATAATATGGGAACAATCAAAAGGTAACCCTAACAGTTGAATGGGTGAACTGCCAGTAGCAATCAAAATGTGCTTCGTTTTCAATGTTACTTTTTCCTTTTTGCCCGTCACTTCCACTTGTCCATCGCCCAACAACCGACCCATTCCTTCTACGTGTGTCACCTTGTTTTTCCGAAACAAACCGCGAATTCCGCTGGTCATCTTCTGAACGATATCCGACTTGCGTTTCATCATCGTTTTCAAATCTACCGATACATTCCCCGTCACAATCCCATGTTGTTTAAATGACGTCTGGGCTTGATGGAACAACTCACTCGACTCTAACAACACCTTGCTTGGAATACACCCCACATTTAAACAGGTTCCACCCAATGCACGCTTTTCAACACAGGCCACTGCCATTCCCAGTTGAGCTCCTCGAATTGCTGCCACATACCCACCGGGTCCTGCCCCAAGCACAATCAAATCAAATGTCTTGTCTGCCATGCCCTATCCCTTTTTGGTTGTAATAAAAGCGCCGGGAATTTATCCCGGCGCTGAAAAACAATCGGCCCTGCATTGCCCATGAAAAAATTGCCCCAAGCTTATTCGAAGCCATCGAGTGCCCAAGCACAGCGACCAAATCTACCACAATGCCAGTTCAAAATTTTTTAAAATCTGCCTGACCGACCGCGCGGGAATTTATTCCTGCTCAGCCTAAAAAGCCCCTTCGGAGCTTCCCACACAGCACCCCACAACCTGCCTTATTTGAACCACACGCTTTTTGACCTTCGACTTGCGACTGCTTTTAAACCCCCAACATCATCCGTGCGGGATCTTCGATCAACTGTTTTAAACGCACCAGAAATTTCACCGACGTTTGCCCATCAATTAACCGGTGATCATAGGTCAGCGCAAGATACATCATGGGGCGAATCACCACTTCGTTGTTCACGGCTACCGGGCGGTTTTGAATGGCGTGCATGCCCAGAATGCCCGTTTGTGGTGCATTCAAAATCGGCGTTGACAACATGGACCCAAACACTCCGCCATTGGTAATCGTAAAAGTGCCCCCACTCAACTCATCCAGCCCCAATTTGCCATCTCGGGCCGAGGTGGCCACACGCTTGATTTCGAATTCTATTTTGTCAAACGACATGGTTTCGGTGTGTTTCAACACCGGCACCACCAGCCCACGCGGGGTGCCCACAGCAATGCCCATATGCACAAAGTCGTGATACACAATATCGCTTCCTTCAATGCTGGCATTTATATCGGGAAATTCGCGCAATGCCAGCACGCAACCCCGCACAAAAAAAGACATCAGCCCCAGCGACACGCCATGTACTTCCTGAAAACGCTCTTTGTATTTGTTGCGCAAATCAAACACACCGCTCATATCGGCTTCGTTAAATGTGGTCAGCATGGCCGCTGTGTGCTGTGCCGACACCAGGTGCTGGGCAATGCGCTGCCGAATTTTGGACATGGGCACGCGCCGAAGACCATCGGTGGCCACTTGAGAGGTCAATGGGGGGCTGGTTTCAATAGGTTTTAGAACGCCTTTTTTCTCTTCAATAGCTTTTTCAGATGGCTTTTCCATCCGAGTTTCCAAAAACGCCAGCACATCTTCTTTAAGCACCCGGCCACCTTTGCCCGTGCCCTTAATGTCACTGACTTCTATCTTGTGTTCACCAACCAAGCGCCTCACTGCCGGGCTCAGCCCTTCGGCATCAACCCCATCTTCGGTTTTTGCAGCCTCAGTTTCTGCCTTGACTTTTGCTTCTATATTTTTAGCCTGTGCCTCTACTGTGCCCGATTCGTCAATTTGGCCAATCGCCTCGCCCACCAGAATGGTATCGCCCTGTGCTTTAAGCCGCTTGAGCACCCCGGATGCCGGGCTGGGCAGTTCCACATCTGCTTTGTCTGTTTCAAGCACTGCCACAGGCTCATCGGCTTTTACATAATCACCCTCTGCCTTCAGCCACTCCACCAGAATGGCTTCTGCCACCGATTCACCCAACGCAGGAATCACCACATCAACCGGCATTGTTGCCCCCTAGTCAAAATTCAATGACGTTGTCACAATTTCGCGCTGCTCGGATACATGCACCTTTTGCACACCGGTAGCCGTTGCCGCAGTTGGGCGTCGTCCGATATAAGAAACCGGTTTTTGATTTGTCAACAACCTCCGCCACCCGCGGAGCGCCCCCATAAAAAAAATGGCGGCAGCCGCGCGCGCGCATT